>CAJXBM010000032.1:0-21293 GCA_913051185.1 uncultured Chloroflexota bacterium
CACTCGAACCGAGTACCAGCGTGCACATAATGCTCGCTGTGCCACCTCAGCCATTAACCAAACAGATATCTGCTTTGGATGCCTGTCTCAACCCCGCTCTTCCCATCACTTGGCGAGTACCCTCAACTACATGTCGAAAACCTCCACCAACTCCGCCAGTCTGACCAGCACCGATCTGTCCGCCATCCGTATTTATCGGGAATTCTCCCTTATAAGTGGTGTCAGTAGATTCATAAAATGGTCCAATCTCACCTTTCTTAGAAACTCCTGCGTCCTCTAAACAAGCCATCGCAAGAATTGAATAACAGTCATAGAATTGTGCCATATCTACGTCGTTGATACTTACCTCAGCCATATTTAAGGCGGTAGGTGCTGAGCTAACTACAGGCGTCGTGGTAATGTCATCTTTCTGCCATATAACATCGTGAGTCGTTGCTGGACCACCCACACCAAGAATATATGCAGGGTCATTAGGCAAAGATCGAGCCCGCTCAGCTGAAGTCACGATGACCGCATGTGCACCGGAGCACGGCATCACACTCTCCAGTAGATGAAGCGGATCATTTGTAAAACGTGAGTTGAGGACATCCTCTTCGGTGACAGGCTGGCCATACCATACAGCATTCTCATTGGCCGCCGCATTAAATCGTTGATCGACTACCAACTTAGCAAATTGCTCCTGAGTTGTTCCATACTCAAACATATGTCGCTGTTTAATTAGACCATACCAACCATTCATTGCAATGACCGGACCATATGGAAGTTCCCACTCAGTCGCTCGACTAGCGGGAGGTAAAATTCCCTTCGCTTGTGCTTGGCCCACCATTCTAGAACTTGAGCGAGGTCTCGCTTCACCAAAAACGCAAAGCACATAGTTTGCCAGGCCCGCAGCAATCACCGCAGCTGCTGTGGCAATAGATGTGGCCCCGCTCGAGCCATGAGTGGTCATCGATGCCGTGTAATCAGGTTGAATACCTAGTGCCTCGGCGACTGTAATGGAATTCACACCTTCGCCGTTAATGAGTCCGTCAATGTCCTCCTTGCGGAGACCAGCGTCTTTAATCGCGCCACGCGCAACCTCTGCCATTACACCAAAAGTGGTTCTATCTGGATACTCTTTTTGTGTTGGGATTTCATAAAATCCAACAATGGCAGCCTTTCCTCTTAAACTCATTTGCTATAGTCCTAACGTTAAATATTTCCAATAACCTATGATGTACATCCTAGGCATGTCTCCTGTCAAGTCCGACATAACTTAGTCAGTCAGACCTCCCAAGTAAATCTACATAAATCAGAGGATCTCTAGTAAATAAGGGGTTATACATATGTTTACTAAACATTAAAGAGCAAAAAAATTAAGTGTGGACAGAACGAATGGCGAAACCAGAAGAATTTGCATCGACCCTTCAAGTAGAGGACGCGTTAGGAATAGAAAGGCTTGAAGCCGCAAACGGTATGGCACGCTATCGAGTAGACGAGCTAACCAAATATTCTCATTGTCAGACCCTTGCAATCACCACTGCCGTGGATTTGGCGCTTGTAAGAGCAGCGAGTACTGCGATTGATCACGACACGGAAGAAATGAATGGAACTGTCGAATACAATATCTCCTACTTCAAAAATCCAGTGGGCGAGGCGATAGTGACTGCCAATGTTTCAGGCCGTGGCGCAAATATTGCTGTAGTTGAGGTATCAATCACAGATGCCAACCAGACACTTTTTGCTCTAGGCCGCGGCACATACTCAGTGATAACTAAGAAGAGTAACTAAACATGACAGATAATAATTTAAGTCAGTATCCGTTCGCAGACATACTCGGGATTTCACTTGATTCTGAAGACGATGGAAAAATTGTTCTCAGAATGAAACGAAATGAGGTCAACGTAGGTGGTGTCAGAAATTCAATCAATGGTGGCATTCTGGCAACCTATGCAGAAATCGCAGCCCACGTCGCAATAAACTCTAAGATGCTTTTCGGGAGTGAAATAAAACATACTCAGGATCTAAGTGCCGCCTATCTTGAGTCTGCGATTTCAGATTTCATTATGGCGGAGGCTCACGTACAAAGAATGGGTAAAACCGCAACTGTTACAGTGGACCTGAAAGACGAAACGTTGGAAAAAACCTTTTGCATCTGTCGTGTGACTTGTTCGGTCGGAAAAATTGACTGACTAATTTGAAAGAAAGAGACTCAATATGCCAATATTTGCTATTGGAACCAAGATACCCAAAATTCACCCCAGTGCTTTTATTGCACCTACTGCAACAATTGTCGGTGCGGTTACAATCGAAGCCCACGCATCAGTATGGTATGGCGCTGTGCTGCGAGGGGACACCAGTTATGTTGAAGTTCACGAGGGCGCCAATATTCAAGACGGTGCTGTTGTGCACGGGCGAGCTGATCTGCCGTCTATCATCGGACGGGAAGCCTCTTTAGCTCATAACTGCGTGGTACATGGTGCCATAATCGGCGAACAAGCCTTAATAGCCAACGGTGCCCTGATTCTTGACGGTGCAAAAATTGGTGCAAAAGCGCTAATTGGAGCGGGCGCTATTGTGATGGCTGAAACCGAGATACCGGATGGAATGCTGGCCGTAGGAGCGCCTGCAGTAGTCAAACGGTCAATTATTGGTTCTGCCTCTGAAGAATGGGTTACAGGCAATCCTGGAAGATATGAAAATTTGGCCCGTGAACACATAGCCGGTCTCCGAGAAATTTCTCGAGACGAGACAGTTTGAAGTATTTTCAGTAGTGCGCCTTTTCGTCTATTTCATAAAAGGATTACTCGCCAGCTTCGGCTAGAGCAATTGGAAGAGATTGGGCAAATAAGTCTAAATCCGAATTTGTGCCGCATGTCACTCTGATACAGCGATCCAAAGGAGCTACAGCAGGCATTCGCACGAAAACTCTCATACGAATTAGAGATTCTAATACTTGTCTCGCATAATCTCCGTCGTAACCACAATCTATCGTTACAAAATTGGTGTCAGATTGGATGACGCGGAGTCCATTGTCAGCCGCAATCCTATAAATTCTTGCCTTAGATTCCTCGACAAGTCTTAATGTGTGAGTGATATGTCCTTGATCCTTGATCGCTGCCAATGCAGCGACTTGCGATAACTTACCCACACCGAAATGATTTCGAATCTTTTCAAACTCTCGAATTAGATCGCGATGACCTATGGCGTAACCGATGCGTAAGCCTGCTAATCCGTAAGCCTTGGAGAAAGTTCGGAATCGTATCAAATTAGTTAAAGACGTATTAATAGCTGGTAAAACACCATCCCCAGCAAATTCTCCATATGCTTCATCTAGAAGAATCAGGCTTCTCTCTGATATTCCTGACACGAACTCGTCAATATCTTCAGAATCCCAACTGGTACCCATGGGATTATCCGGATTCGCCAAATAGATCAACTTAGGATCTTTGATGCTAGCTGATTCTGCTAAAGATTTCAGATCTACGTGATCACTCACATAAGAGATTGAGTGTATTTGCCCTCCATGCCCCTTGGCATGAAAATTGAACGTTGGATAAGACCCATCCGATGTGATTACAGTATCACCTGGATCAATAAATAAGTGACATACGTAGCCCAATAAGGCATCAATTCCCTCACCTACAACAATCTCGTCAATATCAACACCCAAAAGATCACTAATCGCTGAGCGCAACTCTAATAACTCCGGATCGCCATATTGCCATGAAGTTCCCTTGAATCGATCAATTTCTTCAAGTACGTTCGATGATGGCCCGAATACATTTTCATTTGCACCGATCCTCGACAAAAATGTTCGCCCAGACGATCGCTCCAAATTTTCTGGTCCTACAAATGGGACGGTAGCTGGTAATTCCTCTATAAGTCGGGCGAAACGTAAAGTACTCATGTCTTCTCTCCTTGACCACGAGGCAATCTTACCCAGATTATGTTTAACGTGCGGGTAAAGACACAACACGAAATAACATCTATACTTACCCGACAGGCAATAATGATAATTCATGACTAATTGAATCAACATTATCGAATTTAATCAAAGCCGGAGGGGGTCTCAGATGCTAGGGTCGAACTCATCGACAATTAGTTCATCGTTCATGATGGCGTAGTTGCTATCTGAGACTTCAACACGCTTATCCCTCTTGAATTCATTTCTCAGAAAATCTTACAACTGAGGGAACACACAATTAATTTAATAGAAACTCTACTCCGTTAAGTACCGAGTAGGCGAAAGGACAAATCAAATGTCAGAACATCGCTTTGAAACTCTGCAGTTACACGCAGGACAAGAACCAGACCCAGCAACTAATTCTCGAGCTGTACCTATTTATCAGACCTCTTCCTATGTGTTTGATAGTGCTGAGCATGGTGCCAACCTATTTGCTTTAGCCGAATTCGGAAATATTTATACCCGAATTATGAACCCAACAACTGATGTGTTTGAAAAACGAGTTGCTGCCCTTGAAGGAGGAGTCTCGGGACTTGCAACAGCCTCTGGACAAGCTGCTCAATTCCTAGCAATTGCAAACATGATGCAAGCTGGTGATAGTTTTGTATCAACGTCATTTCTCTACGGTGGAACCTACAATCAGTTTAAAGTGCAATTCCCGAGATTAGGCATCAACGTCCGTTTTGCCGAAGGTGATGACGTTGCAAGCTTTGAAAAAGAAATTGACGACAGTACTAAAGCTATATATCTCGAATCCATGGGGAACCCAAGATTCAATATTCCGGACTTTGAAGGAATCGCTAAACTCGCACAGGCACACAACATTCCTTTGATAGTGGACAATACGCTTGGTGCCGCTGGAGCTCTTATTCGACCCATCGACCATGGAGCTGACATAGTTGTTCAAAGCGCCACTAAGTGGATCGGAGGACATGGAACGAGTATTGGCGGAATAATAGTCGATGCTGGCACGTTCAACTGGGGAAATGGGAAATATCCTTTATTCACGGAGCCCAGCGACGCGTACCACGGTCTAGTACATTGGGACGCATTCGGTTTTGGTAGTGATATTTGTAAGGCTCTTGGCGTGCCGGATAACCGAAATGTTGCGTTTGGCCTTCGAGGTAGAGTAGAAGCTCTTCGTGACTACGGAGCTGCTCTAAGTCCGTTCAACTCGTTTCTATTATTGCAAGGTCTTGAAACACTAAGTTTAAGAATAGAAAGGCATACGGAGAATGCACTTGCACTTGCACAGTGGCTAGAACTGCAGCCACAAGTGGCAAATGTCACTTACCCAGGTCTTAGTTCAAGTCCATATAGAGCGGCGGCTGAAAAATACCTAACACGTGGGTTTGGTTGCATGCTTAATATCGAGCTCAAAGGCGGATACGATGACGCAGTGAAATTTATCGATAACTTAGAACTGGCAAGTCACTTAGCCAATGTTGGAGACGCCAAAACACTAGTTATCCAACCAGCGTCCACTACACACCAACAGTTAACAGCTGATGAGCAAGTATCTGCTGGTGTTCTTCCCTCAATGGTCCGAGTATCAGTGGGAATTGAACACATTGAAGACATTAAAAATGACTTCCAGCAAGCTTTTGAAGCAATAGGGTAACTTAGGCATATCATTAGGGTGAATGGAGAGTATGCTTCATTCACCCTAATGATATGTAAAGTAGGCACGTAATGACTCTAATCATTCCCCCTGACTACCACGCCTTGCGGCTTATCGAAGAAAATGGAATTGGCTGGATTCCGCTCGCGAAGGCTGCTAGACAAGATATTCGACCACTTCGGATCGGCTTATTAAATATTATGCCGCTAGGAGAACAGTATGAGTTCAACTTACTAAATCCACTTGGCTTATCCGCACTGCAGATTGAGCCAGTCTGGATTCGCCTGGAATCTCACGCTTATAAAACTTGGCCGAAGGGTCACCTCGACGAACTTTATCTGACCTTTGCGGAAGCAACCAAAGAAAGCCCACTCGATGGTCTAATCGTTACTGGTGCACCAGTAGAACATCTAGAATTTGAAGAAGTCGAGTATTGGGATGAGATCACAGAACTTATTGATGCTGCACGATCCACATGCCCGAGCACTCTCGGACTTTGCTGGGGCGGGTTTGCTCTGGCATACTTAGCCGGAATTGAAAAAACAAATTTCGAACAAAAACTATTTGGTGTCTACGAACTGGAGAACTTGAAACCAACTCATCCAATCATGAACGCTTTGGATGATAAATTCTATTGTCCACAGAGCCGCTTTGCAGGTCTAAGTGATGCGGCGATGGAAAGTGCCGCTGCTGATGGGCGAATCAACTTACTGGCTTATGGGCCTGAATCTGGCTATACAATTTTTGAAAGTAGTGACCAGAAACAGCTTATGCATGTTGGACACCCTGAGTACAACGCGAGCCGGCTGGCACATGAAGCTATTAGAGATCAGAACGATCCATTAGTCCCACCGATTACTAATTTTGACTTTGAAAATCCTGTTAATCGATGGCGAATGCACCGAAATACGTTTTTTCAGCAATGGATTCATTCTTGTTATACAAAAATTAGCCTTTAGAAATCCTAAACCCTGCCGCTCTACACTGGCTCAAGTAGGTATATTCCGTCTAACCCTCTGAAACGTTGCTCACTATCCATCCCAAAACCCACTACCCAGGCGTCAGAGTCAAGTTCAAATCCATAAAAATCTGGTTTTAAGTCGACCTGCCTTGGCCGAGCCCTCTCCAGAAGAACAGCAAGCTTCGTAGATTCAATCCCTTTTTTCGAGATGAGATTCATCAACTCACACATCGTTGTGCCACTATCTAATAAATCATCTAGAACAAGGACGGGGGATTCTGATTGTATTCTTGCATCAAAAGTTCCAGGAAATTCGATAGCTGGTTCAGAGATCACAGAATCTTGAATATACGCTGCAGCAAAAACTGGTACTACAATCCATTTTCCAGGCGCTCTACGCTCAAGATCAGTGAGTAATGCAGAGGCAAACTGCATACCACCAGTAATAACCGGGACAAGATTGACCGTCTCAAATGCCTCATAACATTCAGTTATTTCAGCAGCCAATCGATCTATAGCAGAAAAAACTTTACCTCGATCAAAAAGAACTCTAAGACCTTTTTTATGAAGATCTGGCATATCACTGTGACTCAGCCCATCTGAAGTCATCAATGTCCCCCCAATTTCCAGACTAGAACTTTCACTCTAAATATTCCTTTCAGCAAATGCAAGTATCTACAATACAAATATTAATCCGGCCAAAAAGATTCACCCAAAGCTGAAGGTGCAGTCCCACGAATCAATCGCCCTATGCCCTTGAATCGCATCGTAAAACCTTGAACTACTCGCATATTGAGAAAAACTAGTGTCAGTATCATCAGCGGAAAAGGTGCAATAGGAAGAACCTGCGCAAGGTCAGGTAGACTAGGTTGCATTTTTAAAGCGATAATCTGTATGGCTCCAAATAGATAGCATCCAAATGCAACTCGAAGTGGGTGCCAGCCTCCAAAAATAACTATCGCCAGCGCAATCCATCCATAATTGGCTATGTGCCCTTCTGACCATCCCATCTTGGCATCAAGGGAAAATGCCGCGCCACCCAAACCCACAAAAGCACCGCCAAGAATTGTATAGAAATATCTATGAGTATTCACGGAAATTCCTCTAGCGAATGCGGCCTCTGGTCGTTCTCCTACCGCTTGCAGATCGAGCCCTTGTCGGGTATGAAAAATAAACCAAAACGAAACGATGATGAGGAAAAAGCTGAAATACACGAGTGGATTCTGTTGAAATAAAACCTCGCCAAAAAAAGGGATGTCTTCAAGTCCTGGTAAGGACATTTTTTGCACGAACGGACCGGGCTTGCGAACAAATTCACCGCCTAGCAGGGCTGATAGTTTTGTAGCAAAGTACGTCAGGATAAGACCAATAGCTATCTGATTCAGCCTCAACCTAATCCCACCAAATGCAACTATAAAAGCAACAAAAGCAGATGTCCCCATCCCACCTAATAATCCAAGCTCAACACTCCCGCTTGTGTAAGCAATCGCAAAGCCAGTCATAGCGGATAAAAGCATACTCCCATCAAGTGACAAATTAACTACCCCGGCCTTTTCAGTAATAGTTTCGCCGATGGCAGCGAAGATCAAAGGGGTTGCAGACGCAACAATAATGGCAAAGGTAGCCGCGTTCATGGTGCAGTCTCGTCCCTAATAGTTATTTGTTCACGATGCCGTCGTACCTCTTGGTAGCCCATCACCAATACAACGGACAACACCAAAACACCCTGAATAACTCCGCCCAATGCCGAATGCAGTCCCAAACGAAGTTGCCACTGAAAACTTGCCATCGCTATGGTGGCAAAAAACAAAGCTATCGGTATCACCCAGAAACCTCTGAAACGTGCGAGAAGCACTATTAATATTGCAAGAAAGCCATATCCACCAGAAATTGAAGGTACAAGCCTGTGATACACCGCGCCAGCCTGTGTTACGCCTGCCAAACCAGCTATACCACCACCAATTATAAAAGCCATAATCAAATATCTGCTGGTTGCAATCCCAAAACGATTTGCCGCAAGTGAATTTTTGCCGGTAGCCCGAAGTCTTAAACCAAAATTTGTTTTGGATAGCAGAAACATCACACTAATAAGCGCCAGGAATGCTATAGCCAAAGCAAGAGGAGATGCTCGTAAGCCATCAATAGTAGGAAACCACGCCTGATCTCTGAATGGCTCTGTTCCACCAGTGGACGCCACCCCATCTCGACTCCATGGTCCGATTACGAGGTAGACAATTAAACCGGTTGCCACAAAGTTGAGACCGATACCACCAAAAATTTCGTTCACACCGCCCTTAACACGCAGTACTCCAACGAGGAGTCCCCAAAGCGCACCTCCAACAAAACCGCCAATAACCATAAGCGTCAGTACGACAGCTGTTGATCCTTGCACCTCTCGAGCTATGAACGATGCCGCCACCGCACCAGCAACAATTTGCCCCTCAACTCCTATATTCCATAGACCAGCGCTAAATGTCACCACTAGTGATGCCGACGCCAAAAGAAGAGGCACCCATATCATAAAAGTGTCACCAATTCTTTGATTAGTACCGAACGCGCCTTCAACGAGTAATTTTGCCGTATCAACTAATGGTGCATCAATTAACCACAAGAAAAATATACTTATCAGCAAAGAAATAATGATCGCACCCGTAAAGTACTTGATCTGTTGAACTGAATTCATCGTTGAGGCACTCCACCAATTAGCAGACCCAACTCTTCAATTGTGGCTTGCGCTGCATCAATTTGACTAATAATTCTCCCGGAAAAACAGACAGCTATTCGATCGCTGTAAGTGGTGAGTTCTTCAAGATCTGATGATGAGAAAATAATACTGGTGCCAGACTCCCTTAACATTTGTAGATAACCCCAAACCCAAGCTGCTGACTCTATATCCAGTCCCCTGGTTGGATGCTCCATCAGAAGCACCGAGGGTGCCTCAGGCATGAGCGCTAACAAGAGGCGTTGTTGATTTCCTCCGGAAAGCGATTCAGGTGTCGATTCCATAGTACCCTTGATTGAAAATTTTTCAATTCGTCTGATGGCTTCTGATCGAGCCACGTTCCAGTCAATAACCGCCGACCCGTCTGACATACTGAGCGCTACATGCTCAGTAATTGACAATCCATCTATAAGACCTTCACGTTGGCGATCTGCTGGCAAATAATAAAATCCCAATCTTAATCGCTCTAGATAATCCAGCTCCCCAATCTCAATAGCTTCAAGTGTGAAGCTCCCAGCAGAAAACGGTACAAAGCCGGCCATAGCTCGGAGTAAGGTTCGTTGGCCGGCACCTTCCAATCCTGCTAAACCAATCACCTGTCCTTGGTTCACTGATAAGGTCACGTCCGTAATTTGTCCGGTGAGTTCTGAAGCGGAAGCGCTCATGAGTTCAAGTAAAGATGAGCCGCTAATCTGAGATCTATGAATCTCTGGTAATGCTCCTGTACCAAACATCTTGCTCACTAAATATTCGACTGACGAGGGCAAATCAACCGATGCCGATATCTTTCCCTCGCGCAGGATGGTCACTCGATCACAGATCTCCTGCACCTCCTCGAGCTTATGAGACACAAAAATTACTGACATCCCGTTATCCGCAAGACCACGTATCGTCGCAAACAATTTCTCGCGCTGGATGGAAGATATCGCTGTGGTAGGCTCATCCAAAATTAATACCCGTGCACCAAGCCACAGTAGCCGAGCAATCTCCAGCTGCTGTCTTTCCCCTATGCTGAGGTTCGATGCACTCACATCAGGATTAAGATCAAAACCAAACTGCTTACTTATCCGCGATAAGGCTTCATAGGCCTCCGCATGACCATATTCCTTAGGCGACCCTATCAAAAAGTTATCTACCACAGAAAATGGCAAAAACACCAGGGGTTCCTGATGCAAAATGCCAATTCCACTGGCTACTGCCTCATTAGGTGAATCCAGATCAAGTTTGCTGCCATCAAGCTCGATTTCTCCTTGGTCTCTTGTTACGAAGCCAGAAAGAATCTTTACAAGAGTAGACTTGCCAGCTCCATTTTCACCAAGCAGACCATGAATTTCTCCGGGTCCGACGCTCAACGAAATTGTATCGTTTGCAACGACGGACCCGAAACGCTTAGTTATAGCTCGAAGTTCCAGGCTCATACGCTAAGGTATAAGTTATTTCATTACTATTCCGCTGGACCATCCATTCCTTCAAGAAGACTCGGCATATACCAGATTTGCAGATCAGTCGCAGCAACGCCATCAGCTAAGAAAGAGCTACCGTCCTGAAAATTCAGTGGTCCGGTCCACAAGTTCAGGGAACCGTCACCCAATGCTGCTATAAAGTCATCCAACTTCTCAGCATTTGCGGACGTAAGTCCGTCACCCTTCAAAAATCCTATTGTGCTCGTGTCATGGTTGTTTATGTCGTTCCAATCAGGGCCTACCCAGTCAAAACTTGCGCTAAATTCACCATCGATAACCGATTGAGCATTCTTGAGATAAGTAGGTCCCCAGTTGAAGTATGGAACACCTAGACAGGCCGCAGGGGCTTCAGCACAGGCACCTTCATAGTCGTATGGTATAGCCCAGACCTTATCCCCAGCAGAAGCTTTCTTACCAGCCTCAACTATGGCCTCAGTCGTATCAATACCAGAAATGATTACGTCCGTTCCAGATGCAAAGAAGTCATTTGCTACAACAGTCGGATCAAGAGTAAATCCGGGTATATTGAACCAGAATCCAATCCAATTAACGTTGAAACTTAGATCAGAAGCTGAGTTGCCTAGTACCTCAGTCCAACAATGTTGTGCTCCCAAATAAGTTGAACTCACCAATCTTCTCGTCTCATCATTAATTAGAGGCCCAAGATATGAGATTTTTCCCGCGTCTGATTGTAAAGCAGCAGCACAGCCGGCAATCATCTTACCGTATTCCATTTGTGCAAAGAAATTACCCAACATTGGCAATTCAGGATGATGAGCCTTGCCAGCAGCCCAAGCAGAATCTCCAGAGGCATGAATCATTGGCATATCTGGATGAGCCGCGGCGGCTTCCAAAATTCCATCCTTCATGTCATCAGATGTCGCAATAATCAAATGTGCCCCTTGAGCAATCATGTCATCTACAATCTGAGGAATTGTAATATTCGGTGAATCAGCAGGGTTTACTTTATCAACAACAATAAGCTCGCCACCGAGTTTCTCAATGGCGTACGTTCCGCCTTCAAAATGAGCTTGTGAATATCCTCTATCATCTCGTGGCCCAACCAGTATTAAACCGAGCTTAAATGGTTCAGCAGCTTCAGTTGCCGCAGCAGCGGTTGTTGCTGCAGTTGTTGCCGCTACTGACTGACTGGACGATGACACATCAGCATCACTGCTGCTTGAGCACGCACCGAGTGCCAGTAATGCCGGCAATAACAGCATCATAAGTTTCCAACGCATAATTATCTCCTCCAACGGCCGGAGAACACGTCGTGTCTAATGACGTAATTAAATTTATGTCTTATTAGCATGGAAACATCGTCTGGGCTCCGGACCCAAATGACCTGGGGAGGTCACCAAGATTCGATTGTATACGCCTGATTAGAACAGAGCAATCGAATCCACGCATACAAGCAGTCAACTAAGTTACGCCCGTGTGCAAGTTCCTAGATAAACTGAGCTAACGGGTTCGCAGAGCTTCAGTAGGTGACATACTTGCAGCGCGCAAAGACGGATACAGACCTGCCAATCCGCCAATGAGTAAAGATGATCCAAAACCGCCGAATAAAGCATAGCTTGGTATCACCACAGCCCAGTCTTGTAACATAGCGTATACGACCGTCACACCAATTCCCAACATCACTCCGGCAAAACCACCCGCTGCTGAGAGAAAAAATGATTCCGTCAGAAATTGCATAGCAATGTGAAAACGAGTTGCACCCAGAGCACGTCTAAGGCCAATTTCGTTACGTCTTTCTATAACAGCAATCACCATAACGTTGGCAATTCCTATACCCCCAACCAATAGTGCCACAACTCCAAGCCCAAGAAATAAATTAGTGAATGCACTCTCAGCAGCCGCTCGTGCCTCGAGAACATCAGAGGCTCTACTCACTTCTACTTCTTCTGGTTTTTCTGGATTAACGGTCGCAGACATCACAGATCGAACATCTAGCACATGCTCGGTGCGAGCCCGCACATAAATGATATCTGGCTCGTATTCATAATCTAAATATTGCGCAGCTGCCGGATAGCCAATTATCGCCGCACGGTCAAGATCAGCTGCAAGTGGTAATGGGTTAAGAATACCCACTACGACAAACCATTCTTCGCCGAGCCAGATAGACCGAGCTGTAGTTAATTCAGTGATGCCTAATCTTTCGGCTGCGACAGAACCTAACACCACAGTTGGAAAATCTTGAAGCGCTGAAGTAAGATACTGTCCCTGCGAAATCGATCCTTGTTGAGCATCTAAAAGATTCAAATCTGCGGCAATTATAGTAAGCCCTTGTGTTCGTCCTTCTTCAATCAGATCGCTTCTGTATACGCCTCCACCTATTTTACTCACCGCCGCTACTTCATACACAGGGTCAATTCGACGAATCCTGGCCGGAGCATCGATCGGAAGAGATGAGTTACCCGACCCAAAACTTTGGCCAGCTTCAACAGTTAATAAATTGGTTCCCAACGCGTCTAGTTCTCGGATTAAATCCGCACTACTGGATGAAGACAGTCCCAGTACACTAACTAAAGCCGCAATCCCAATAGTTATACCCAAAGCAGAAAGCGCTGAACGTAATTTACGAGACCGTGGCCCTGTACTGGCGGTACGCAAAGTGTCACCAATACTTAGCCTACTTCTCGGCCCTGCAGTCTCTCGCAAATTATCCTTCCTGCCCATTAGACAAGCCCTGAGTCAGATTCAATTTTTCCGTCTTTTAAAACTACCTGTCGAGGAAATCTCTCGGCGACTTCTCGATCGTGGGTGATAATAATTATCGTGGTACCTTCTTCATTTAGGCTATAAAAAAGTTCCATCATAGATTCAGTACTTCGTGAATCCAAATTTCCCGTGGGCTCATCCGCAAGTACAAATGACGGTTCATGAACAAGCGCCCTAGCCACCGCAACTCGTTGCTGCTCTCCACCTGACATCTCATTGGGCAGATGATTCAGTCTATGGCCCAAACCGACTCTCTCCAGCATTATCTCGGACCGCCGAAGACGATCTGCTTCCTGAACACCGGAATAAAGTAATCCGTTGGCGACATTTTGTACTGCAGAGAGTCCTGAAATAAGAAAAAATTCTTGGAATACGAATCCCACATCTCGTGACCGGAGGCCTGATAATGCTCCGTCAGACATACCATCAGTGTTCATCCCATTAATGAATACTGATCCACTCGTGGGACGTGTGAGTGTACCTATCACATGAAGCAAAGTAGATTTTCCACTTCCTGATGCACCCACAATCCCAACGAATTCGCCGTGCCTTACTGAAACAGACACGTCTGAAAGGGCATGCACCGGTGGCGTACCCGCATAGCTCTTCGTAACCTCTTGCAGCTTCAATGCAAATTCTTCACTTAAATCAGTTTGGGGCTGTGACACATTAGTTGTTGACTGCATCATTTTGGAATAATTACCTCAGTATTCTCGTCGAGGCCTGCACCTCGAACCTCAACCCAATTGTCTGCATAGGTACCCACCTCTACTGCAACTAGACGTGATGTGCCGTTGTCCGTAACTTCAAGCGCGTAGCCACCCCCTAGCAAAGCCAAAAGACTAGTGACTGGTGCCGAAAGAACATTACTTGCGACAGATTTTGTGGCCGATATATTGACCTGAGCGCCCGTCCATTGTCGATAATCGGTCATGTCTGACAAATCAATCTCTACCTCGAGATATGGATTTCCTTGGCCATCTTGGGGAATGACCGCTACTTCACCCACAGAACTTACTAATCCCATAATTATCTGGTCATCCGGCAGCTCTATCTCTACTTTTGAGCCGACGGAAAGAAGCTCTTGATCGCTTACATCAACTTGTGTCGATACCCCTTGTAGCGAAACCATCACCTCACTAAAACTACCGTCATCATCTATTTTTGTCTCAACCGATTGCATTGGAGTTAAAAACATTAGAGTACTGTTCTGACTTATCGCAGCTCCAACAGTGGGAAAGGCTTGTGAGGCTTCGGCAAAAGATGGGCCAGGCACAAATAATACCTCGCCAAAAGCAAGCCTACCCGTCATTTGAAATCCGTAGTCGCCTTGCATTCTTGCAATCGAACTCTCAAGACTCAGGTCAAATTTTTCATCGATTTCCAGCTCAGTTGGGGTTGCGTAACCAAGTACCAGAAGATTTTTCTTGAGCTGCAAAACATCTAATCCGTCAGTCATACCCATTTTGAATTCTCGCCAACCAGGCTGATTCCCATATAAGAGAATCGCGCCAGACGGGCCCTCCTTTAGGTCCTCTTTCTTCTGAAGAGCCGTTTTCAGAGAGGCCTCAGCGCTGGAAAGAGAATTTTGTGACTGCTCTAACTCTAGAGTTGTCGGTGGAATGTCCAATGCCAAACGTTTCTCTTTAGCCGAATCTAGAGAGTTTTGTGCCTGAGTAAGTTCAAGCACCGTAGGAGGAATGTCTAAAGCAGAGCGTTTCTCTCGGGCTGATTCCAAAGATTTTTTAGCTTGAACAAGCTCAAGCGCGGTAGGAGGCAAATTTAGAGCAGATCGTTTTTTCTTCGCAGAGTCTAAAGATATGGTTGCCGAATCTAGTGAGGCCACAGCGGAGGCATAATTCTCTTGAGCTATAAGTAAATTAGTACTCACAGTGAGCCAGGCTTTGTCCAGATACATTCGATCACGCAGATTCTTTACGGCAACGGCACTCATTGGTATTAATTCGCCCTCGCTTGTGTCAGGGCAAATTTCATAACCACGTGGGTTTACCACGTCACAATACTTAGTTCGCTTATCTCGAAATGCATCCCATAGGGTATCAACCTTGCCATCAGCAGTGACTAAACTAGATTCTGCCTGACTCACTGATGCATCAGCAGCAGCTATCTCAGATTTAGTGGGCTTAGCCTCCAACTTCTCAAGGCTCACCTCTGCCTGTGAGATTGCCAAATTGGCCGACGCGATTTCTGCTTGTGTAGGGCCAGACTGCAGTTTTTCGAGCGAAACTTCTGCTTGAGAGATAACAACTTCTGCTGCCGCTATTTCCGCATCAGTAGGTCCGTCTTTCAGCTTTTCAAAAGATACCTCAGCCTGCGAAACAGATGCCTCCGCAGACGCAATCTGCTGGTCTATCGCCAGCACTTCTGCGTCAGTTACAGATCTATAAAACCCGTAGATGAGAGATCCACGTTCTAAACGAGCACCTTCGGATGCAATCGAGGTCAGAACGCCGGTTCCAAACGTCGCAACCGCAACCGTCTCCCCGTACTCCAATACTCCATCAAATTCCTCGTACGTCACCAAATCCTTGCGTTCCAAGCTCACTTTTGACGTAACAAGTGACTTGACTTGCGGTAAGTCAGATTGCCAAATTCTTAGAGTTTCTTGGGGAACCAACAAGACTGCAGCAACCGCAAAAACACCAATCAGTAATATAGCTATAAGTACCTTCATTGATTCTTTACCCAATCCAATCGATTACTAAGACACGCAGAGCTGAAGCCCATTTATTTCATTCTATTGACCGAAGTACACCTCACGACAGGTGGCTATACTTGCCTGAATGGCACTGTCCTGCGTGTCAATTCCTGCAAACATAGAGGTGATAGCCGACCTCGTGCCTCCGGAAAAATCAGGATCCGATACTGGCACGCCATCCTCCCGAAGACACTCAGCAAACTTTAATAAATTATCTTGAAATTCGACTTGCTCTTCGGCGGTGTCCTCTTGTGCAAAAGTAGCACCCTGCAGTAATGGCAGACACTCCCCCAGAGCATCTTGTGTCTTAGAATCCTCCCAATTGAATTTCGGATCCTGAATCACACTTTCCTGCAAGGCTACCGTGTCCACGCTGCCATCAGCATTGAGCTGAGGATCGGGAATACTGAATCCATTCTTGCGCATGCAAGTAGTGAAATCAGTTGTTATATCTTCATCAGTGCGAAGTGCGGAATCGTTGAGCTCCACCAATTCCGGCACACAATCAGCCAACGCATCTCGCGTAGATTCATCTTTCAGATCAAACACGGGATCCGACAATACGACTTCGCGTAAAACTTCAATATCAATTGTGCCGTCACTATTTAACTTAGGAGGAGGAAGGTCAAACCCATAATTTGTCATACAGGATGTAAATGCATCTGCTGTGGTCTGAACTGGTTCTTGTGAGACTTGCTCGACGGTGACTACTTTTGCGGGTACCGACTCAGCGTCGCCAACTCGAGCAACCCCGCTTTCTGACTTTGAGTCTCCACCACAGGCTAGCAATCCGAGCAAAAAAACAGAAATAACGAATAGCGCTAAATATTGTTTGTGCAGTTGATTAAACTTCATATCAAAACCCCACTACTCTAAGCTCCTACCTATCAATTTAATCACGATTTGTTACAAAAACTCTAAGAAATATATAAGAATCTATCCAACCTTCTGCTGCGACACAGGGATATGAGATGAACTAACCTAGGAAGACATAAATATCTTAGGGAGTTCTGAATACGTGACGATAAAAATAACTGGGCCGTGGACATTAGAAACAATTCGGACCTATCTAACGGACACAGAAATTCCTGTCCAAATTGCTGCATTAAATGATGACAATCTACCAGTGCTTATCTCACTTTGGTTTAGCTATGAAGCTGACCATATTTGGTGTGCAACTCAGCAAGGGGCAAAAATATTAAAGCTACTTGCAAAAAATCCTGTATGTGCATTTCAGATATCTTCGGAGCATATGCCGTATAAAGGAGTTCGTGGACATGCCAACGCGTCGATTCATGAGTCAGATGGGGCCAGAATATTAGATAAACTCGTTCCAAAGTATCTAAAAGAAGGCGACTCCAAATTCGCAAAATGGCTCCTTTCTCGTAAGAAAACTGAAGTTGCGATTCGACTAGATCCAATATCAGTAACCACTTGGGATTTTTCTAATCGAATGACAAGCTCATAAATTCATCTCACCTTGCTACTATTCACTAAATATTTACGGACTACATACAATTAATAGCTGCACTGTAGTCAGATCAATCGCTATATATCGGCAGGGAGTTCAATTTTGAAAGTTACAGGCCTGAACACATTCGTTGTAGAGAATGAAGAACCATTCATAGGAGGACGCTACTTCCTCTTTTTAGAGCTCACCACCGATGAAGGTATTACCGGTATCGGAGAACGTGTGGTCGGAAGCTCCTACGGAGATCCGGACATTGCTGCCAAATTTATACGAGGACAAATAAGCTTGCTCGAGGAACTAGTAAATCAGTATGTTGTTGGCGAAAGTCCATTCAATATTGAGCGAATCTGGGATCGAATGTATGCATCAAGACATGATTATCGGCACCCAAGCCTCTACGCCACTCCGGCCATGAGCGCGGTTGACATTGCTCTCTGGGACATTGCTGGGAAAGCAACGGGACAGCCTATCTACAATCTTTTGGGCGGAAAATACCATGAAAAACTTAGAGCCTACGCTTATATGCCGCGAATGCGTGAATTTAACGAAAATCCAGAAGTAGCAGGTGAAGTCGCAGTCCAGCTCGTGGCCGAAGGAAATACTGCGTGCAAATTTGACCCATTCATGCCGCTCTACCCAATACCTAGAGATATCTCGTTACGTGAAATGGAAAATGCTGCGAAGATTTTTGAACAAATTAGAAAATCTGTCGGGAATGATCTAGAAATTGGCATTGGTACACATGGTCAACTCACCACTTACAGTGCGATTCGAGTGGCAAACTTCCTGGAGCCGTTTCACCCCTACTGGTTTGAAGAACCGGTGCCACCAGAAAACTACGAGGAAATGGCCAGAGTTGCCGCTCATACCAGCATCCCTATCGCCACCGGAGAGCGACTCGTCACGAAATATGAATTTGCTCAAATTTTAGAAAAACAAGCAGCTCAAATCATCCAACTAGATGTTGGCCAATGCGGCGGAATTACGGAAGCAAAAAAAATAGCAGCTATCGCGGAAGCACACTATGCGGTGATTGCACCTCATATGTATTGCGGACCGGTCGCTGCCGCCGCCGCAATCCAGATCGATACCTGTAGTCCAAACTTTTCGATACAGGAGGCTAACCAAGGGCCGCTACATCGTTCAATTTTTCAAGAACCCCTGATATTCGAAAACGGCTACATAATCCCGCCAATCGGACCGGGTTTGGGTGTTGAATTCGATAAAGCGGTGTTGAATAAGAGACTTGTGCAGTAGCGGGCAGGACCTCAAGAACTCCAGCTGAATAAGACTATTACCGAAGAGATAATACCCATTAAAACTAGTCTCACACGACCCCATAAGAATATTTCGTTGACAAGCCTAGCAGTCGCGGCAGCTTTACTCGGTGACGCGATGCTATATGTGGTAATGCCTGCCCGCCCCGAACTCTGGCATCTCACAATCGCTGAAGTCGGAATATTACTCTCGGTAAATAGATTCGTAAGATTGCTAACTAATCCTATAAGCTCAGAAATTATCCGAAGATTTGGCGTCGGTAAGCCCTTCGCATCTGCAATGTGGAGCAGTCTAATCGTCCTCGTTATCTACGCGTACTCGACGAATTTCCTATTACTGCTGGTGGCTCGACTCTTGTGGGGAGCATGCTGGTCGGTGCTCAGACTCGGAGCACAATGGACAGCACTCGAACACAGCTCAAAATTTAACCTAGGTCTCAACCTTTCTTACAACGCCTCAATAATAAGAATCGGGGCTATCGGTGGTGCTCTGTTTGGCGGGATACTTGCTGATTACGTGGGCTATCGCGAGGCATTGCTTATTTTCGGGTTAAGCACACTAGTGGTGACCGGAATTTGGTCTAAAAAAACACTCAAACAGATTTCCGAACTTACGATTCAAACAAAACAACAAAAACGTCAGTACAAAAAAATCTTTAGTAACCCACAGATAATGATTATTAACTGCTGTGCGTTGGTAGTGGGACTAATTTGGGCCGGAATACTCTCAGGCACGATTGGCCATTACTTACGTTTCAAATACGGTCTCGAGTTGAATCTACTGACCATTACTCTGGGAGTTACTAGCTTTACCGGACTAGTCCTAGGCCTGCGAAGCTTCGCAGAGGTCTTTGTGGGCCCTCTGGGTGGATATCTATCTGACAAATACGGGCGCGTTCGAGTTCTTCTCATTACTCTGGTGCTCTCGGCCGGCTGCGTCATGGGACTAGGAATCAATTTAAGCGTGTTCAACATGTTAATTCTGCTGATACTTGCATTTGTAGGGGGGGTACTGCTCAACATGCAATTACTTGCGTTAGCTGGCGAAATCGCTCAAAAAATATCTAGGACAGACACGCTGTCAGTCTACGCAACATTTCAGGATTTTGGTTCTGCACTGGGACCAGTCATCGGGCTTTCATTGATTGCGTCTGCGCATCTCAGCCTCCTATACGAGGCAAGTGGGATCCTTTTATTGGTTCTTGGCTTAATTTTTATAATCACATTTCGACGTGGGTCGGTCGAAGCAACACCTATAGCTTCAGCATGAGACCTCACCACCGAACACAGAAATTAAAAATTCCGATATATTTCTGTTAACTTGGCTAATTATCACAAGTGAACTTAAGGATAAGGGGAGAAAATATGGTGCGTGCTAAAGACGGTGTACTTCAACTAGATAAAGAAGCAGATGGTCGTATTTGGGTGATGACCCTAAACCGGCCAGAACGCCTTAACTCATTTAACGGGGAGTTACGAAAAGCCCTTTATGAAACTTATTGGGACTTTGCTCATGATGATGAAGCTTGGGTATCAATACTTACTGGGAATGGCAGGGCATTTTGTACAGGACAAGACCTGAAGGAGCGAACTGAACGGAATGCTGCAGCAGCGGCTGGACTCCCCGACCCAATGGTACAACTCCCAGATTATCTGAAAGACATGTTTCCGCTCTCGGAAAAAATAAACTGTTGGAAGCCAATGATCGCTGCCATTAATGGTCTCACAATTGCCGGTGGGTTTAACCAGGCAATGCAATGTGATGTTCGTATCGCGTCCTCAGACGCAGAGTTTGGTATTGCAGAAGTACGATGGAATCAAGGCGCCGGTTGGGTGCATCATCTACCTAAAATTATCGGATTAGGAAACGCGCTGGAGCTGACGCTCTGGGGGGATGAACGTATCTCAGCTCAGAGGGCTTACGACTGGGGATTTGTGAATAAAGTCGTAGATCCTGACGATCTCATGCCTACTGCCATGGAGTGGGCGGAGCGGATGACTCGCCTAGCTCCTCGATCTGTGAGAAATCTAAAAGAAATCCTCTATCGTGGCACTAATATGAGCTCCATGGAAGCCCAACGCTACGCGGAAAATCTAGAGAAAAATCTGATAGGTATGGAAGATTCGACTGAGGGACCTAAGGCTTTTTCAGAGAAACGAACACCGGAATTCAAAAATAGATAATTACCGCAACTAGAATAGGTGACTACATAAAAACAGATACTTCTGGCTTATTTCTTTTCTTGCGAGATTTTCCAGAAGCCTTGAGATTACGCTTCAATCGTTTCCCATAGCTCGCCTTACCGTTTCGCTTGATAGCAGTCGAATCGTCACTAAAGCGTGACTCCGATCGTGGCCCACCACCTCGTTTGGATTTACTCCGTGATTT
>CAJXBM010000033.1:0-20127 GCA_913051185.1 uncultured Chloroflexota bacterium
CGTAACCTTTGTGATTACGAAGTTCGAGGAGCAAAATGTCTGGGACTGGGATACGTGTGGCCTGCCCGTGACCGGCCACACCATACGATCAATAAGCCCATATTCTACTGAAGTTATATTCGATTTACCTGTGCTGCTCGCACCCTATGCACTCTTTTGCTGGATGGCCCTGCACAAACTAAATCACCATGCATCTATGATTGAGATGAAGTAGAGCCAATTTCTTAAATACACCTAGGTCTGCTGTTCATCTGCTTCACAACGTTACTGAATCACTCTCAAACAGATCAGTTGCACAGCAGTCAGGTCGCAGTAAGCGTATATCTGTCAGATACACAGGCTTAACCACAACCTGACTCACTAGAGATAACAAATTAAATAGCTATCTTCTTGTATAACTGCACTGTCGGACCAGACGACGTAATATCGTCTTGACTCTTGTTAATAACATTCCAGAATTGACTGTTACTTAGACCTTCTCGAACTTCGCCCCAGTTTGCCCAGCTTTCGTAAAAAGTATGTACACCTACACCAGGACCCACGGGTCCCGCCATCGAGCTACGGACATGTGAGGCTTGTGCGCCACATTCGACCAAGGTTTCAGATAAACGATTAGCTCTACGGAGCACATCATCACCGCGCCCAGGATTCGGGCTCATAAGCACAGACGCACGCAATTTCACTGAATCAATATCGAGCGAACCACTCTGACTAACTGTCTGTGAAATAATTGATCCAGTCACATCAACGGGCACATCAGTTAAGAGTTCCTTAAAAACAGGATTGGCCGTGGCAGCATCCTGTGCCGCGCCTAGCTTTTCAATATCTTCGGCTACATAAGTCACCATAATATTGCCGTAATTTTGACCAGTGATGGCCTGCCAGAAAGCATGGCCAACAAGATCCAACTCATCAAACACTGGTGTAAATTTTGGTAACCATTCCAATACTTCGAACGTTTTTCCAGGTCTTGGCTTAAGCATTACCGTACGTACAACCGTCATTCTATACTCCTCTTCATCTTCCTTAGTCTTGTTACTACTTGTCCTTATAGACATCAGAGTTCCAAATTAATTTATAGAACTCGCACATCAATCTGATTACCGAGTAATTCGCCCGTCTGGTCTTGACTTTGTGAAATCGCACTCCACAGCTGGCTCTCAAGCATGTGCTGTCTCGATTTCTCTAGCGCGTCCCAACCACTATAAAAAGCAAATAGCCCCACAAGAGATCCTTGATTTCCAAATAAAGGAGTTCGCACAGACGCAGATTCTGCTCCGCCGGCTACTAGTTCATCAGCAATTCGGCTCAGCCTCCTGACCGAATCATCATTCCGACCACGGTTAGGTGACATCATTAATGTCGTTCGTAATTGGACGTCGAGATCCATTTGGCCCGCCGTATACACATCTTGAATGATGTAGCCATTATTGAAGTCCATTGGAAGATCTGGATCGGCATTCAACGCCCGGTAATCCTCATTACTCATAATCGTGGTAATTAACGACCCCAAATTAGCTAAGCCTTCTTCCTGCGCTACATACAAAAAGCTGATATCCCCAATATTCGGGCCAGATATCTTTTGCCAAAACAGTGAAGCACGCGCTCCACTATCGTCGAAAATTTTCTTTATTCCAGGCAGTTTTGCGTGAGTATCAGCAATTCTCCCTGGTTTTGGTTTAAGGTTTCCTACTCTTAATACTGGCATAGTTCTCTCTCTCTTCAGTCTCGTTTTTAATTTATGGCAATCGATTCAATAAGACATTACTCACGATTTCCGAGGACGGATCCGTGTTGGTCGCCAATGCCGTCCATGCAGCAGTTTGACGCATATTCTCTAAAATCCCATCGAGCTCTCCTGAATGCTCCATCAGAATATTCAAAAAGTAGCGGTCGTTAGGCAATCCGGTGACCGCGCGACTTGCCTGACAAGCTGTCGCGCCTGATTCTACCCAAACATCAGTCCATCCTTCTAATCTCTCTTCAAGTTCAACGATCTTTCCAGGTTTGGCTATCGTTCCTATGGTAGTCATTGACTTTGTCTTACCCGACTGCACCGCTTCCCGATCGCCACTGAACGCCACATCTTCTGTCCTAAGAACTCCCAATCGCACAGATGACGGAGAGGGATTACTATTCCATTGATTGAATAGATCAGTCGCTTGTAGTTTTTCTGAAACTTCCCGAATATGCTGATTACTATCAGTAAATACACGAAGTTGGAGATTCCCAAATCCTTGACCTGATGCTACCGAGTATGCAATTGCCTGATTTGCACCACATTCCAAAAACATATCTCGGAACTCTGTAATGTCCTTTATCGCCTCCGCGGCACGTCCCTGAACTGGTGCAAAAGCTAAGGTTGATTTGATCATATTGTCGTCTCCATAAATTACTGTTGTGTCTGGCGAGTAAACAGCCCTGCCATAACTTTTGTCTTAAATACGAGCAAATCTTGCGCCGTGCTCAGGCTGAAACTCCACCCACCGCAAGATCATTACTAAGCTAGTTAGTAATCAATACGGAGTGTAACGGATTTAATAAATTCGTCAACTATCTAAAAAAAGAGTCCTTAATTTATATATAGTTCGATAGTTCGATTAGGTTGCCATCAGGATCCCAAAAATAAATTGATGTCATCTCCCCAACAGCGCCTTCACGAGACACGGGCCCTTCACATATCTCAATCCCGCCCGATTGCAGTTGTTTCTGAATCTCGGCAACCGATTCTTCCACCACAAAACAGAGGTCGGCTGTACCTGCAAGATGAGTCTTAGCCTTCAACCAAAAATCCCAGCCCGCGGGATGAAGATTAATTTTTTGATTTCCAAAATGGAGAGAGATTCTACCTGACTCAGTGCGCTCCACTCGCATGTTTAAATATTTTGTGTAAAATTCCGCACTCGCCTCAACATTACTAACTGGAACAACCAAATGGTCTAAATGGGAAATATTCATAACAACCTCAAACTTAATTATTTGGTCCACTTTAGCAAAGATGGAAATGTATTGGATAGAACGCTAGACTCCTTCTAACACTAGATACAATGCTCTTGTGACTCAAATCGGCCCCAGAATAGCAACGCCCGCCTTTGCACTACTTGTGACGGCCGCAATTAGTTACAAATAATCGGTTTACGCATAAGCGGGCGGATACGGTGTTAGTGTAAAGTGACATTAAACCTACTCTCTTCAGAATTTTTTAACTACGTCCAGGTAGAATCAGTTGAGAACAGAAAATTGAGGCATACATATGACGGTTAAACATCTCTTCACTCAGACGACTCATGGAGTCTCTCCAAAGCCAGCTGAACAACTAGAACTCGTTATGGGTGGTGGCGCGCGGGGCGATCAACATGAGCATAGAAAAACCCGGGCACTTGTCCTCATGTCATTATTTGATATAGAGCAACTCGGGCTCAACCCAGGGGATTTAAGGGAACAAGTAACTCTTGATCTTCCAGAATTAATGTCTTTAAAGGATGGAACAACTATAAAAATAGGAGACGTAGACATACGAATCGATGGCGATTGTGATCCGTGCGTCCATATAGGTGAGCTGCTCGGCATACAAGATCGAGAAGCATTTAGAGAAAGTCTTGTGGGCCATAGAGGCAAATTAGCGACTGTTCTTACCGGCGGCATTATTGCCATTGGTGACATAACAGAAATAGTCTAGAAATCTAGTCTCATTCAACCAGAATGCGTTCGAGCTGGGCAAAAAGTTTTTCACTAGCACCACAATCCAGAGCGTATTCGCGATATCCACCGTAGACAGTATGAATGTGATCAATTGCCAAAGCCATTGCTGATGCATCAACACCTAGCCCGGGATTAGGAGCCTCGTCTTCACCAATCACACCTCTATATCTAAGATTCTGGATCAAATCATTCATCCCTTGACGAGATAATTCATAGTCAGAAAGAATATCTTCATCAGACACATTAAGAATACCTAATAGCAAGACCGCAAACACTCCCGTTCGATCTTTTCCAGTAACGCAATGAAACAGCACGGGATGATTGTCTACGTCAGCTACGACTGCCAAAGCTTCCAACCACTTATCCTTCTGATTCTCAAGCAAGCCAACATAATCCGGATTCCAGTTACCTGTTTGTTTAGATTTGTGCTTACTATCAGCATCGCCCATAGGAAAGTGATGACGGTTAGTTGCCGCATCAGAAATAGCCCCCACGCCACGTGGATCATCTGCCTCACCTGAAGATCGGAAGTCAATAACTGTCCTTATCCCAACCTCTGACTGAAAGTTACGTAGCTCGATTTCAGACATTCTTTGATGCTCAGCTGATCTAAACATTCGCTTCCAACGAGTGTTTTTTCCATTAGTCGTGGTATAGCCACCGATATCTCGGACGTTAAATACTTGCTCGAATTTATAAAACCGTTGCATCTATTTCTTTCCTGGTCTCAAGTCTTGAGAGGTATCCATCTACTGGGTAGTATTACCAAGTCTTAAGTTAACGCCCTCGAAGCCGTGGATCCAGTACGTCACGTAGTGCATCACCAAATACGTTTATCGAAAAGATAGCAAGTGACAACGCCAGTCCAGGACCCAAAGCCAACCATGGAGCCTGTGACATCCAATTTCTTGCCTCACGACTTAGCATTCCGCCCCAAGTCGGCACATCAGGTGGAAGTCCCAAACCTAAGTACGATAAGGTCGCCTCAAAGAGAATAATACCGCCAAGATTAAGCGTAGCAATTGTCAGTGCAGTAGCCATAATATTGGGCAGGATGTGCTTGAGCATAATTCGTGACTGAGTGGCACCTAATGAAGCGGCAGCCTCCACGTATACCTCTGACTTAATCGAGAGCGTCGCTCCACGCATAATTCTTGAGTTTCCGATAGACACAAGAAGTGTCATAGCTAGCATCATGGTGAAACCTGAAGAACTCATGATGCCGCTTGATGGTAGGAAAGGAAATTCAAACCCGAAGAAAATAGCCTGCACAACCATCAAAAAGACCAACCCAGGGAAGGCAATAAATGCATCAACGAATCTCTGTAAAATGGTGTCAGTCCATCCTCCTAGGAAGCCGCTGACGACTCCAAGAACAACTGCGACCAGCGTCGACGTAACAACCACAATAAAACCAAGAGTCATCGAAACTCTATATCCGGTAAGAACGCGACTCCACATATCTCGGGCCAAATTGTCCGTTCCAAGCGGATAACCCCACTGTGGCCCTTCAAGTCGAGGGCCCGTTCCAAGTTGGTTTGGATCATGCGGAGCAATCATCGGGCCAATGATTGCCAACGTTAAAAAAACAGCAAACATCACCATCCCTATTAGACCGAGTGGCTTTTCTTTTACAATTCTCCGAATTGCATTCAAATAAAGGGAATTACGGATATATTCCGTAACTGGTCCCCGACTATTTTCATCTAATAAAGCGCCTGTACTGCTCATAATAATATTACTCCCAGAACATTTATCTATGAATACTTAATTCGTGGATCTATCCATGCATAACACAGGTCCACGAATAAATTAACTAAAAGCGTGAATGATGCAATCACCAAGACGGTACCCTGTATCGCGGGGTAGTCTCGATTGAAGATGCCTTGCAAGAAAAACTTACCTAACCCAGGCATGTTGAACAGGACCTCAAGTACCACTGTTCCTGATACCGCTATTCCGACTTGTAAACCAAGAATCGTAATTACAGGAATTAGGGCATTCCGCAGAGCATGTCGCCATATCACGACGCGCTCTCTGAGTCCCTTGGAGTAAGCAGTTCGGATATAGTCCTGTCGCAAAACCTCAAGCATTTGATTACGTGTCATACGAAGCACTGATCCAGCCAATGTCACTCCAAGAAGTAGAGCCGGCCAAAACATATAATGTATATGCCCAATCGGATCTTCAGTTGGCCCCACCCATCTAAGTGGCGGCGCCCAGCCAAACCACATTATGGGGTAAATAATTAGCAGTAATGCTGTAAAAAAGTATGGTACTGATATTCCAAATATTGCAAATGATCGGGACAAATAGTCAGACCATGAATCTTGTCTAATCGCAGATAAAACACCAATCGGAATAGCAACAATTAATCCTATGAGCACCGCAAAAACACCGAATTCCATCGTTATAGGTAATCTCGATCGCAGTTCCTCGGTAACAGGTGATTCAGTATTCGTTGATTCTCCAAGATCACCTGTTACTAATTGTCCAAGATAATTCACAAATTGTTCGTACAGAGGTTTATCCAACCCATAATACGCTCGCAACGAGTCTTTAGCTTCTTGAGTTGTGTAGGGACTTTGAGAAAGAATAATTTCAACTGGGTCGCCAGGAATCAAACGGATGATCATAAATACGAATAAGACGGTAAGTATAAATGTTGGAACGGACATCAATATTCGTCGAACAACGTAACGATTCACTGATTCACACCTTCACTATAAGTAACATGATTTAAGTCAATATAAAGCTGTAAAGTTAAAGAGCAAACTAGAACCAGTTTGAGGCATATCTTACATAAGCCCCAAACTGGTACTACCTCTTTTATTTAAATACATCTCAGAGACTTTTAAGTCTCAGATACGTATTACATTTGCACTCGACTAAGAGTCAAGCCAAGCTTCCACAATCTGTGAACCATCATAGCGGTCAAGTGACATGCGGTAGTTCTTTAGTTTAGGATCGTAGAACTGATAAATGTACGGCGTGTACACGAACTTCATTGGGAAGAACCCAGTGATGTCTTTCTGTACATCCTTCACCATCTGCTGTCTAGTTGGACCGTCAACCTCGGCGTCCTGTGCATCGATCTTGTCCCAAATATCTGGGTTGTAGATCTTGTAGTACGTTGAGTTTCTACCAAAGTAGGATTGAAGGTTCTCAGATGGCTCAGCTGCAGCCAACGGTACGTGGTGACTCATGAAGTATCGATACTTGTAGGTCACATCGTAATAGTTCGCTGTCTCTCGTGGCTCAAGAGTTAAATTAACGCCTGGTAACGAGCCGAGTTGCTGATTAATGATTTCTCCCACTTGGTCAGCCACACTTCCCGCTGAAGACGAAGCCCACATGAATGGACCTTCGACTGCGGGGCTTCCAGCTGCTTGCAGTAACTTGGCTGCATTGGCAGCATCAAACTCTGCACCGGGTACTTCTTCAGTCAATGCCCAAGTGTCATATTGCTGAGGAATAACGCTGTACATTGGGATTCCACCACCAGAAAGAGCAAGATCGATAATTTGTTGCTTATCGACTCCCTGCACCATTGCCTGACGAATACGAATATCGTCAAACAACTGTCCGGCTTCCCAGTAGCTCTGCCAACCCTCATATCCTTCAGGAGCAGTTGCGTAAGACTTGTAATCCATGATCTTACCTGTGACCTTATCAAGATAGGTTGGAGGCATTCTCATCTGACGTCCAAACTGACTTGGTACGGCGATTTCGGTAGCATCTCCACGGCCTTCACGAACACGCTCTACGTAGTTAGCGTCAGTCGCGTAAGCAGAAAAGTCACCGTTGATGAACTGCGTTGCAGCAGTGTTTGCTTCCTGAACAAGGAGCATTTCAACTTCATCAACGTATGGCAGAGGCTTTCCATCCACACCTTTTTCGAAATAGTCAGGGTTAGCTTTGGCATTCCATGAAACACCCTTTGTCCACTGATCTAAAATAAACGGACCTGATCCAACAGCAGTTGAAGTTAAGTCACCAGCTGCCTCAACAGCCTCTCTCGGCACAACAACGGTCCATGGATTACTAATGTAGTACATGAATGCTGCGTACGGTTTTAGTGTCTTGAACACGATCGTGTGATCATCTGGAGTCTCAATACTCGCTAACTTCTCATTGAAGTAATAGCGGTGGCCCCACTTACCAAGATCTTCCTGTGAACCTTCTTGACCCATCTGTCGCTCAATTGAGTACTTGACGTCCTCTGACGTCACTTCGCGACCATTCACTGGAGCTATGTTCTGGAATTTTGTACCAGGCTTTATTTTGAATACATAGCTGTAACCATCGGGTTGCTCAGGGAGTTCCGACAAGTCGCTCTGAAGCTCTTTCAAGTCCCAACTGTACTTAACTAATCGGTTGTATACAGAGTTTGCGACCCATGTAGCTGCAGGGAAAGTATCAAAGTGCGGGTCAATTGACCGCATCTCATGATTAGCGTGCATTGTTAGTTTTCCGCCACGCTTCACAGAAGCAGTAGAAGCCTGTGTTGCTGCAGATGCAGCTTGCTGAACTGCGGCAGCACTTGTTGCAGCACTTGTTGCAGCACTGCTCGAGCTGGAACTGGACGAACCTGAACTAGAGCTAGAGGAGGAGGACGTGTCATCACTGCCGCCACAACCTATTAGTGCGGCGCCAGCTAATCCGGCACCGCCGACTGCTGCTCCGCGAAGTACGTTGCGACGAGATAATGTCCGTCGCTTCCAGTATTCACTCATAAAAACTCCTCAATGATTAAGCTAGTTTTCTTTTACTGCCTTATAACCCGACTAGATTACTTAACATTAAGTGTGTGTTACCACACACACCAGCAACTAACAATTTTGGGAGTTTACACTACAATCTTCCGTAGAACAAGGCCGTTCATTTCCACCCAGTCACGTGAACAGAGGCATACTTGCGATCAAGTGATTAATCAATTTTAATCAAATCCCATTTAACAAACATCCCAAAGTCTAAGAGGCTCCCCTGAAAACCTTTGCATCAACGCTCAACTACTGGCGATTTGAAGTCATTCTCCTCGTCTTACTTCTTTCAGGTCTTCTGTATGTCGCCTTTATCAATGGACGAGTTAACGTCTCAGCTGCGCCAGGATGCGTGCAGCCGGCAACTGTAATAGTGGGAGCGCAACGCAATTTTTTCGACATAAAACATATCGGCGTAGCGCTCCATATCGGAGATGGTGAATTTATTACCGCTGCAGATGTCCTTGGTGAACAAAGATCGCCTGTCATTCGAGATTATGAACAACGATTCTTGGGAGGAGGTGTCGTAATCGGCATTAGAGAGGATCTTAATCTCGCTCTAATATATGCCCCCCAGCTTGCTGAATATACTCAATTCAAATTCAGCACAGCAACCAAGTCTCTTGATTCAAAGGCGTTCGTCTACAACGGACACTGGTTTGGACAGGGTGCAATTATCAAGCATCTAACTGACAGAGGCGCTATTAAACCTTTAAATTTCGCACTTCGGATCGATGATGGAGAAATCGGCTCTGGACTCTTCGGAGCACCCATTGTCGACTGCGACCAAGCATTTGGAATCATGGTCGAAAACGACGTCGACAACGATGGTAATCCTATTGCAATCTTCAGATCATCGCGAGAAATATTGGATGCTATGGAATCTATGCGTGAGAATATCTCCGAGCCCTGGCGCGAAAGTTATCTCCATTGGCTTGCACTCACTCCGGAGCATTGTGTCAGCACGGCCAAGCCCTTGAGTACCCACTGGTACGAACTAATCGATTGTGAAGAACCGGGTGAAAAGCGCCGCGTTACACGTGTCCAGGAACTAGATACGACCAGGCCATCCAATTTCGTCTATGTGGGCAATAAATACTGTCCGCCAGGTTGGGATTTCTTACGATGGCCCAGTGCCACCCTCTGGGAGAATGATCATCGCAGACTAGTGTGCTTCGAAACTATTGGTTGATTGATTTGCTATCCATACTCATCAGTATCATACTCAGCCCAAAAAACCGGATTAGAATTCTCCAGAGTTGTGAGTGTCGTCGGGGTCTCAACCCGACCTGGTAACCGACAATTTGCACCCACCACATTTCGGGAATCATCTCCGAGGTCAACTCTGCAGCTTTCAAGTAATTCCTGAAGTTTCAATACTATATCGGGGTACTCAGCAGAAAGATCTATCTGCTCACCCGGATCATCGTTCAAGTCGTAGAGCTCAAGCACCTCATGGTTTTTAATAGTCGTATTTCCCTGTTGTTCGACACGAACGACATGCAGCTTCCACCTGCCGGATCGCACGGCGCAAAGAGTACTTCGAAGGTAATAAAAGAAAGCACTTTCATGGCGTTGAATCTCGCCGTCAAATAAAATCGATCGAATATTTTTCCCATCAATTACATGGTCACCCGGCAGCTCACAATCTGCAATTGACGCTATTGTTGGTAAGAAATCTAGAGAAGTTACTATGCTCGCACTCTCACTTGTCGCTTCCACCTGATTCGGCCACCGAATAATACAAGGCAACTTCATGCCACCTTCCCAAGTAGTATTTTTCATTCCTCTGAGCGGCAGATTACTTCCTCCGATAGAACCATTATCCGACGTAAAAATCACGATTGTGTTTTCATCTATACCAAGTTCAACTAATTGGTCCATAATTACACCGACTGACCAATCAATAGCTTCCACGGCTGCGCCATAGCGACCATTCTTACTCGCTTCAACAAATCGTTCAGCCACCAAGACCGGCCTATGAACGTGCATATGAGCAAAATAGAGAAAGAAGGGTTCTTTGTGATGTGCCTTTATAAATGAACGTGCTTCTGCCGTATATCGGTCCGTCAACTCTTCCTGTACCGGTTGTTGTTCGCTAACTGTCTCATTTTGCATCAAGGGAAGTGGTGGAAAATCCCTTCTTGGTTTCTTCATTACGCCCATATCATTACTGTAAGGAATACCAAAATATTCATCAAAACCATGCCGCGTGGGAAGAAAATCAATCTGATCGCCCAAGTGCCATTTGCCAATGAGTTTAGTTTTATACCCCCCGTGTTTAAGGATTGAGGAGATTGTATTTTCTGACGGAGACAGGCCAATCGATGAATTTGGGAACAGCACCTCAGGAATACCAACTCGCAGCGGATAACTCCCAGTAAGCATTGCGGCTCGAGATGGAGAGCATACTGGTGACGCCATATAAAAATTGGTAAGTCGAATGCCCTCCGAAGCTAACCGATCTATCCGAGGGGTAGAGTTCACTGTCGAGCCGTAGCAGCCTAGATCGCCATGCCCCAGGTCATCACAATTGATCAGGACTATGTTGGGTTTAGTTAGAGGGTCTCGCATTATCAACAAAGTTTACGCTACGTGAACTCAGAGCGAGAGGCTTACCTACCCGAATGTATTTCGGGCACTCTTAAAGTGTTGTAGCCCAAGGTCGTTGATAAGCGTTTCGCCCATCGCTAAGGATGCGTCGTCAAGTGGAATTCCCATAGACTCCGCGACCCGCCCCATGCGCTGGAAGTTCGCAGCTGTCCCAGCCGCCTCAATCACCCCTTGCTCTCCTATCTCTCGACGGAGCTCATCGCGTATCTGTGGAAGATCAGGTTCTCGGTTGACGAGCGCATGTACAAATCGTTCCAACGCCACCGCGTTAGGAATTAAACTTTCCTGCGGATCGCCAGTAACGGCTTTGATATTCAGCTCTGAACCAGTGGCTTTACTGCTCGCACCGAGCATTAATGTGTGCTGAGTAGCTCAGTAAAAACATTCATTCGCCGTAGAGACTTTCACCGCTACAAATTCAATCTGAGCTCGACTTAACTCTCGATCAATATTCACAAACTCACGCATCTCACCGTAGCTCAAATACTGAGTGGCGCCCAGATCAGCAAGTGCTACAACTTCGGAGGGGACAAGACTCAACGCGCGAACAACGTTTGCTACTGTTGATCTACCTCCATAAATTCCAATGTCTGGTGAGTCCAGAGAATCAGGAGGAACTGTCTTAATCCACGATCCTTCATCCTTTGCACCAGATGGGCGACGGCGCTCCGGTTCGCCCGGTAGTGCCTTCGGCAAGCGCTCAAGCGGCATACTCAACGCGCGATGGAAATCATCGATAGACAGAACTGTCACTAGAGTACCGACAAGTTCGACGTAATACACATCGGAAAGCCCTCTCGACATGACACTCTGAAACCAATCTCGTGAAAGTCGGCTCGGATCAGCCGTTATCCGATAAATAACCTCAAGCACAGTATCTGAAAGTTTCGTTGAGACTTTTCGGGGAAATTCTACAGAGGCAGGAGAAAGGGCCGCCTTCAACTGAGTACGGATATTTTCTGCATTCCGCACTTCTGCAGCGATATCGAGCTTTTCTAATGAGCTCCACCACATACCCGGCTGCTGCAGGCGCTGCCAAGCTTGCCGATGGCCCTTCGCGAATCGGTCAGGGACCTGCCAACGAACATCAGAGTAGTCAAAAAAAGTCACTGCAGTCTCCCTCGATTCAGAGTTCACCTCGCATTTTGACAGTTCTACCCATCAAAATATCACTGTAACTTTATCAACTAAAAAATATCGAGATCGTTAGCAATAGTTACATCGCCCGAAAATTCTTGTCGCACCTCATCTAATAAACCTTCTGTGGTCCTAAGAATGTGGTGTATTACAAGTAATTTAGGTTTTGCTCGCTCAGCAAGCCGACCTAAATCACTTGCCGAAGTATGAAAAGCCGCATGATATTTACGCCAATCTGGTGAATATTCTAGCCATCCAATATTTGAATATGCTTCATGAATCAGAACATCACAATCGATTGACTGTCGCTCTACCTCTGAACTGAGAGTCGTATCTCCTGAAACAACTATCGTGCGGTCAGGAGTCACAAATTTATACCCGTAGGCATGTTCCCAATTTCCATGATCCACCAAAAATGCCTCGACAGTTACGAGATGGTCACTAAATACCAAACCTGGCAGCACATCCTTGGCACGAGTCTCCCAACCTGTTTCATTGGCCGGTTCCATGCCATTCAGACGAATTCGCAAATCTTCACTAAAAGCTTCAGTAATTCCATCCGCTAGTTTTTTGGTACCCGGCGGCCCCATCACTATCAAGGGCTCAAGACGATCATTAGTCCACGGAGTTAACATTAAATCTGGCAATCCTGCGGTGTGATCATGATGGAGATGCGTAAGAAACGCGGTGCTGAGATTATTGGGTTCCAATGGTTCAAGCTGATACTTTATCGCGGCCTCAGCAGCTCGACGCACTATGCCCGGCCCTGAGTCAACTATGTACGTGGTGTCATCAACAATAATTGCAAGCGCAGGGCCTGAACGCTCGGGATTCGCAATAGGTGAGCCACTTCCTAGGATGACAATATGCGTTCTTGAAGATTTGACCATATACGCTCTCACTAGATTTCGCTAAATAACAAAATGTCTAAACTGCCAACATATTTATTCCCGAAATATGGAAAATCCCCCGTCCGCCGCAGGTCGGGGGATTTTCGGTTTTATGAGGTATCCAAACATAATTCAATCTTTGGACGCATTTAGGTAACGCATAACCACGAGAATTGTTACGAACAATCTAGATTTATTGAAGATCGAGATGTCAATCTGCTCCACGAAGACGAGGGTCGAGAAGATCCCGAAGCACATCACCTATCAAATTGAATGCCAAAACAGTTAATGAGATAGCAACCCCAGGAATAATTGCCAGCATTGGCTCTTGTCTAAGAAATCGCTGAGCCGTAGTGAGCATAATACCCCAACTCGGGTCAGGCGGTTTCGTACCGAGACCAAGAAATGAGAGCGATGCCTCAATAATAATTGCGACACCAAAGAGAAGTGTCCCCTGCACAACCACAGGTGCAACAGCGTTCGGAAGAAGGTGTCTGGTGGCAATTCTCGCATCACCCGCACCTATCGAGAGAGCACTCGAAATAAAGTCTTGCTGTTTGACCGCCAGTGTACTGCCTCGCGAAATTCTAGCGAACACTGCAATAAACGGTACACCTATAGCAATGGTTACATTCTGAATCCCTGGTCCTAATCCCGTGATAATGAGCAAAGTAAAAAGAAGCGATGGAAACGCAAATATCGCGTCCATCAATCGCATCAAAGCCTCGTCTCGACGACCACCCCACCAGCCAGCCAATATTCCAATAGGTAAACCACCTAATACACCAATAGCCACAGATGCGAAGCCCACTACAATTGCGGTTCGCGCTCCATGTACCAATCTTGAGTATGTGTCTCGGCCTAAATTATCGGTCCCAAGCCAATGATCCGTCTGAAATCCCACTAAAGCAGCCTTGCCATCGTATAAAATTGGATCGTGAGTCGATACAAGCTGTGGGAGTAAGGCACAAAAAACAACAACCACTAAAATTACTAAACTAAACACGCCAATGGGTCGTCGTCGGAATCTGCGCCAGAAAATAAATAATGGTGAGGGGCTATCGGATACTGGATCGATCAATGTGTCTTGCGCGGAATCCTCTGATTTTTGACTCATTTCTACCTCAGCTCTATGAATATCGAATACGCGGATCAAGATACGCATAAGAAATATCAACCAATAGATTGAGGGCAAGAATAGTAGCGGCCAGCACTAACACGATTCCCTGTACGATTGGCGTGTCCATAATATAAATTGAGTCGATCAACAGTTTGCCCATTCCCGGAAGCTTGAAAATCGTCTCCGTGATAATGGAACCCCCAATTATGATTGTCATTTGAAGCCCTAACACTGTCACTACAGGTATTAAGGCATTACGAAACACATGTCGCAGGATAACGTCTCGTTCCTGAAGTCCCTTTGAGCGAGCTGTGCGCACATAATCCTGTCGCATCACCTCAACCATCGCGCCTCTTACCTGTCGCGCCATGCTTCCGCATGAGGTGAGGCCGATAGTAAATATTGGCAAGACTAGTGATCGTAGGTTGCCAAGCGGATCTTCTGTAATGGAAACGGTTCCCAATGCTGGAAACCACCCCAATCGAACTGCAAAGAAAATAATGAAAACCATCGCGAGAAAAAAATTAGGGATTGAAACTCCGCCAACAGCAAAAATAGTCAGTCCGTAATCCAAAAATGTACCTGGCCGTGCGCCCGCCAAAACACCTACAGGGATCGCAATCGCAATCGCAACAATTAGAGCTAACAATCCCAACTCAGCAGTTACTGCAAGCTTTCGACCTATCAGTTCTGATACATCCACCTGAGTTCGTAAACTATCACCAAGATCCAGTCGGACTACACCGCCGATCCATTCAAAGTAACGAACATACAGAGGTCGGTTAAGCCCCAGTGCCTCTCGCACCATCTCGATTTGCTCTTGGCTAGGCTCTTCACCTGCAATACGACTCGCGAGATCACCGGGTAGCAGATTGATTGAGAAAAAGGTGATCAACGTGACGATAAACAGCACGAAAAACGAGGAAAAAGTTCTGCGAAGAATAAAAGTCTGCAACTGACTCCGCTCCGATCAGATTCACAGCAACAATACACTAGAGCGCTACACGGAAAAAACTAGGTGAAAAAAACAACCAGTAGGCTCAAACATGAATGATTGAATCCAAACCGAAAGTCTGGACTCAATCATTCACATAATTCTTAGGATATGGCTATATCGCCGTTTCCGAAGTAAAACTTACCTATAGCCGACGGCGTATACGTAATGTTTTTTTGCATAGCAACCGTGTAGGTGCTGTTGAGATAATCAATACCCCATGCAGAGTCATGATATGCCTGAGCTAGTTGAGCCATCGCAGCTTTTCTATCCTCTGGATCATATGCCTCTCCAACTGCACTCAGACCCGCATCAATTGCCTTTCGGAATTCATCGTCAGGTCCAGGAAGTACTCCACTCGACTTACCGTTGGCGTTGACAATATATGCGATCTGCTGCCATACATCCGGTCGCACAGACATTCCTGAACTGTGAGCACCGATTTGTTCCTCCCAGAATTCCATGTAGTAGTCGGGGCTTGGCTTAGGAATAATATTTCGCTTAATTCCCACTTTTGCATACTGAGCCTGAATCAACTCATCCTTAGCCACATTGAGTGGCGCGTTCGATGTATTAATATCGTACTCAAGACCATCTGGATAACCAGCCAAAGACAATTCTGCAAGCGCACGCTGTGGATCATAGGTGTATCCCTCAAAGTCAGGATTATGATCTGCACCGAGTGCTGGGCCAAAGAAGCCGGTACTAGCTGGCGTGTGCAACCCACCATAGACCAGGTTATTCAACTCATCACGGTCAACCGCGTAATTCAATGCACGGCGGACATGTACATTATCAAACGGAGCCATGTTCATGTTTAGCCAAGTTCGAATTTTTGCGTTAGTTGGTTGCTTTGCGACCGTAATACCAGCTGCAGAAAGTGTTTCAAGCTGGTTAGGATCTGGATTATCAACAATATCAAGATCGCCCGAAAGCATTGCATTGACCTTCTGATCACTGTCCACACCAAATTGATAGACGATACCATCAACTTTGGGGGCACCTTCCATCCAATAGTTTTCGTTTGCTTTTAGAACTACTCGGTCACCCTCAAGTTCTTCCACAAACTCAAAAGCACCGGTACCTACTGGGTTTCGACCCTGGAACTGATCTGTGGCCTCCACTTGCTTGCGTGAAACCACCATACCTGGCCTGTCACCCAACATACGAAGAAGCGGCGCGAAAGGCTGACTCAAAGTTATTCTGGTGGTGTACTCATCGACACTCTCTACATTCTCAAGATAACCAAGATCCTGTCCTGTAACTGCACCTTCGAGATCACGTGCACGCTCAAGATGCCACTTCAGTTCATCAGCGTTGAAGTCAGATCCATCGTGGAATTTGATGCCCTTACGAAGATTGAAAACTAATGTTGTCTTGTCCGGTGTCTCCCAGTTTTCAGCCAGAGAGCGACTTTTCTCGGGTGCTAATGATTGGTCGTTGCGTACCAAGTTGTCGTAAACCGACCAAAGAAATTGGTGCTCATCTCCACCAGTGCCTGTAACTGGATCGTACTGAGCGAAGTTTCCACTGCCGATTCCAGTCTGTATAACGCGCCCACGCTTTGGAGCTGCAGGTGCTGAACTAGAACTCGAACTACTTGAGGAAGCAGAGCTCGCTTCCTCATCATCACTACTACATCCAATTAGCGCAGCACCAGTTAACCCAGCACCACCTAAAGCTGCACCCCGAAGAATACTTCTTCTGGACAATCTCTTCTTAGCCCAATAATTACTCACATGAACCTCCTCAGGTTTGCGGCTATTTCTCATTCACGGACTCAACAGATACAACTACATATGAATCACGAAATCTGCATCTCGCGCTGTTGCCATACCATCAGGGAAAGTTTACTAGAGGCACTGCTGCGGTCTGTTAACTATCTCACATTTGCTATCGAACTTAAACGTGATAATTCATCCAACATAAATCGCAAAATCCTTACCCGAATTACGCTATTTCCCATAATCGTAAGTAATATTTTTTAAATATATTTGACAGCTGGTGCAGAAAATGTGATGTACTCCCTCAACTCACTGAAATGGTAACTGCACCTTATAAAAGTGTTGAAATCGATGTAAAACATTGAATAGAAAATCTTCTCGACGGATTAATACAGTGGGGGGTGACATCGATCGATGGTCCCAGTTAGCAACAAACCGATCTGGCAAGCAGTAACACCAAGCGAGCACATGTTAGGGGATCATTTCAACAATTTGTCCGTTAAAAGTAAATACCAACCCCTATAAAAAGGATGCCTCCACACGCTATAGTCCAGTAGACATTTTTGGTCTTATAGGCGGTAGTAATCGCTCCAACTCCACCCCAGAGGTAAGCGTTAGATATTGAAATATCAATCGAATTATTATTGAAAAAAAGAATGGGAATAAAAATGGCCGTTAATACCGCGGGCCCACTGAAGCTCAATAGCTGAGTAATATTCGGGCCAAGCCGAAGTGGTAACTTTTCTTCTAAAAATAAATAGCGAGTCATAAACGTGATGAATGCCACCGACAATATAGTTATTAATGTGAGGCTCATGATCGCACTCTCTGCATACCATATCCACACAACATGCCAATACCTGCTGACGCTATAAGTCCGAGTTCAAAACCATAAAACAAGAACAGTAACGATAATGTAGCGGACGCAAGAACACAGACTAGAGTAGGCACAGTTTTGACTTCGGGAATCACTAAGGCAATGAACACTGCTGCAACAGCAAAATCAAGTCCGAGATTGGATAGATCTGGTAGAGCGACTCCGGCAAAAATACCCATCGCGGTCCAAATATTCCATGCGACATAAAAACTTCCACCCGCACCTAAGGCATAATAAAGTCGGTATTTGCTGGCATATGATCGTCGATGGTTAGAAAATGCAAACAACTCATCCGTCATAAGAAATCCCAATCCAATACGCCACCTTACGGACTGTGTGCTCAGTCGATCTCGTAGTCTTAAACCATATAGAAAATGGCGAGAGCTCACTACGAGCGCCATAAACAGCAGGGCGACAAATGGAGTATTCTCGGCGACCAATTCGACGGTCACGAGTTGCACCGCGCCGGAAAAAATAATCACACTAAAAAGCTGACCTTCCAGCCAAGTGAATCCTTTTTGTATCGCCAACGATCCGAACAGTACTCCAAACGGTAAAACCGCCAAACTGAGGGGCAACATGTCAGTCGCGCCTCTAATCATTACCGCTCTATGCCTTTTAGCTGGTTCCAAGGCCTTGTATCCCCTACCCGAATCTGTCATCTTCGAATAGTAGGCCATTTGAAACTAGAGGAGCCAGAGGTTAGTTTTCCACAGCAACGCCAATACTCATTGAAAAAGATCAATGACCAAAGTACCGCCACCCCTCTCCCTGTTTAAGAGAGGAGTGATCGGACATAAAAACTATACGAAGAATTTACAAACGGTCTATTATTTCCATTCCCATAAGTCCCAAGTCGCGTCGCCCGCGGCATCAACCACCCAGTCATAAACCACGGCAATTCCGTCTACAGCCGCAAGAGAAGGTGCCGACGTCTCAAAGTAAACCACGCCTTTGAAAACAGCGCTTCCATCTTCCATAAATTTCCCAACTCCCGTTGCCCGGAAAGTCGCGACTCCATCGGCGGCCATTACTACGCCAGCATTTGGGCATTCACCGTACAACGTGCCATTTGGCCTCATTTCCGCCGCGTACGTTGCAAAGCTCTGAACTTCAGCTCCCGCGAGAGTACCCGATAATCCCGCTGCCGACGTTTCAAATGTTGGATTTCCATTCGTTGCGGGAAGCGCCTTCAATGTTGTCGGGCCGCTAATCGTTCCTAGTTTTTCACCCAGCATGATTTCCTCCTAAAAAATTTATTTCAGTTGAAACTTAACACACGTGTCTGTAACGATTATCAGAGCCGTCATATTTGTCATGATTAAATCAGGAATTTCTGATCTGTATGTGCTTATGAACTTACGGGCCCGTGGGCGTGTTGGTGCGATTTCCTACTGGTTGACATCAAATCAACATCCGAAATAAACGCTATTTGTTAGTTTGATTCTTTGCCACTGCATTCTCATTAACATTGGAGAATACTGTTGACTCCCGAACCTCCTCATAAATCTGGTCAGAGATGAAGACAAGCTCGTCAGAGACGAGCCTGAAGCGGTCACGACCATACTGCTTGTAATAATCTCGCCCACCAACAGGTGCCAAGATATTTCGTATGTCATCTAAAAAATCATCATAATTTTGTCTGTGTCGACCAAGCCGCCAATCTGTGACGAGCCATTGGTAAATCGATCTCATATATGTAAAATATCGAAGTCTTTCATCGGCGCTCTTGAGATTGTCCATCCCTGAAAAACCTTTATTCACTGCATTAAACAAAGAATCATTCGTGTTTCGAGCGGTCAGCAGAGACTGAGCCATCTCACGCGAAGAAAAGAGTAGTTCTCGCTCCGCATCCTCATGAGCTCGATCCAAAGCTCTCATTTGCAGTCGTATCTGAGCCGCCAAAAACAGCGCAACTATAAGGGTTGCTCCTCCAGTACATATCTGAGCAATAATTGCAATTTGCTCCCAGCTCATATCGGGTCCTTCTAGTTGATGTCTTCGCCATTATTCATGCTGAAATAGTAATGATAAATACTTCTACTCGTGAGTTTTTCCAGTTAATAGCTACTGCGATGGATGAGTTCTTACCTAAATCCGTTTAGCGTAGTACCCTTACCACCAAGCTGGATCAGCCAAGAATGAAGAATTGACATCGACGGCAGAACCGCATTTTTTAAATAATGAGGAGAGCGAAATGAAGTTTGGAGCTTTTTTTTTGGCTACCTCCGCAGAGTCTGAAGACCCAAAAATTGTGTATGATCGGGCTTCAGAATATATAGTTTCAGCAGAAACATTGAATTTTGA
>CAJXBM010000034.1:0-19490 GCA_913051185.1 uncultured Chloroflexota bacterium
TGGGTGCGTTTGGTATCATGAATGGTGTAAACGATACGGACGCCATGTGGGCCGTGAATCATTGGTGTAATGAGTATGGTTTAGACACAATATCTACCGGTGCTGCGATTTCTTTTGCGATTGAGTGCTATACGAATGGCGTTCTGACTAAAGAAGACACGGACGGACTTGATCTCGTCTGGGGTAATGCATCTGCAGTTTTGTCTGCTATACATAAGATTGGTCGTCGTGAGGGCGATTTGGGTGAATTGTTGGCAGACGGCACTACGGTTGCGGCTAATAAAATTGGTGACGATGCGAAAGAGTATCTAACTGCGATTGATGGCGAGGAGCCACCGATGCATGATCCTAAGCTCGATTTGGGATTTGCTGTTTCGTATTCTCTGGATCCAACGCCAGCCCGACACACCATATGGTCTCCTGGGAGTTCTAGTAAGTTCCCTAATATGCCAAAGCAGCCGGAAGACAAGAAGCAATTCGGTGGCCGTGGTCCGGTGCACAAAGCAGCACATGAGCAGGCTCATATAATGAATTCGGCCGGTATGTGTTATTTCATCTATACGATGTCACCGACCGATCGAATTCCTGAATGGATCAATTTGGTAACAGGTTGGGACACTACACACGAGGAATTGGAAGAGGTCGGTGAAAGAATTGCGAATCTGAGGATGGCTTTCGCTGTTAAGCACGGTAATAATCCAGCTGCGAGAGAGGTTCCAGGACGAATCCTAGGTTCACCTCCTCAATCTGAAGGTCCGCACGCAGGCTTCGAGATTGATCTTGAGACTATGAAGCAAGAGTGGTATGAGGAAGCCGGCTGGGATCAAACAACGAGCGCACCCTCAAGATCTAAATTAGAGTCTTTAGGATTAGCTGATGTGGCTGAGGCGCTAGGCGTGTAAATTTTTCAATTATTCCTGATACAACTACGCTGATAGAAGAAAAGAGGGATCGTGAGGTCCCTCTTTTTTATACTATTTGCTCAGAATTGCGAAAGTTATCGAGTGTTTCTAGAAAATTTAAGACAAGCTGGTTCCAAGTCTCGGGCCTCTGAGAGCTAGTTCCATGAAAACATGATTTCATGAGGGCTAGTTGTCTTCGAGGGATATTGTCAGTTAGATTGCCAAGGTTAGGCATGATCATGGAGTCTTCGGTGCCAGCAATTATAAGAGTTGGAATTTGTAAATCTTTTAGATGTGTTGTTAGGTCAGGGCGCTGTTTCATAGCTGAATAGCACCCATTAAGTCCAGGATCAGGACTTTGAATTTCAGCTAATGAAGATAGGTTGTGGGGCTTAGTATTCGTGTTGGTGTCAGATAAGATGAGCGCTTTGACTAGGCTTGGATATTGGTGGGCAAATTGAAGCGCTGTATGGCCGCCGAATGACATTCCACCCAGGATAATTTTTTGATTAATATTGAGTGCCTGGAGCAAATTACGAAGGTCGTTTGCGAAAATTTCTGTCGAGTATTCGTCAGTACTTAGCGGAGCTGAGGAAGACCCGTGGCCTCGATTATCCCAGGTTATAACCCTATATTGGGTTTTGAAAAATCTTACTTGGCTTATCCACATTTCAAGAGTGGCAGTTAAGCCGTGGCATAATATCAATGGTGTAGCAGATTCATTGCCTGTATCAGAATATCGGATTCGGATGTTATTTTGTAAGTCCACGAAATTCATTGTTAGATAAATATAGCAATGCTTAGAGCTTGGTGAGAAATTGCGAGCTATGCAGGGTAAGATGGCTTTATGTCATATATACGTTCAGCATTATTAATTGGTCAAGATGATTTTCTGGATGTTCATGCCTCGACTATCCCTGACGCAGTCGTATTTGATATGTCTAAGTCGACGGGAGAGTCATTTGATCCATCGACCATGAAGGATAGAATTCGTCAGTCGAGCGACGGCTTGGGTCCTTGCCGTCATGTTAGGTTTTCTATTGGTGCTTCTGATGACTTTCGAATTAAATTGCTGTCAGTATTTTCTCACGACATAGCGGCCGTTTGGATAAGCGGTATTTCCGAGGCTCAGCAGGTTCGGGACGCAGACGTGGAGATTCGTAGATTGGAAATGGAACACGGTATAGATCCCGGAACTATATCGTTAATTCCAGAGTTGATCAGTGTTCGTTCGATTAGTTTGCTTGACACTATCTTAACGGCCGTCGATCGAGTTGCTACCATAGCCCTAAATCTCGATTTCGTTTGTGCTGATCTTGTGGGAACAGGTTCAGATTCTTCGGATGATTTGTTTGTTCAAAGACATATCCTGGCTAATGTTGCCTTGAAGGTGGCGGGGCAGAATTTGTTATTGATCGTGACGAATCTGGACAGTCAGTTAAGTACTCAGAAAATGAAGATGGTTGCAAGTACTGGCGCTACCGGGATGTTGACTCAGGATTTGAACTCAGTCGCCTCTCTAAATGATGAGTTTGTGCTTACTTCGGCAAGAATTGAACAAGCTCAAACTGTTATACATCAATGGTCAAGTAACCCAGTTACTGCCCAAGAGAATGGAGTGACGCTTCAGGCGTTCAAGCGTGCTAGACATATTGTTGATTTGGCAAACCAAGTAGACGCTCGATAATCAATCGTCTAGACTTGCGTGGTTTTGTTTTTTTGAGAGTATATGAAGAACTAGGAGAGATACGAGTATGCCAGCAGTTGTCATCATCGGGGGTCAGTGGGGGGACGAAGGTAAAGGGCGTACTGTTGATTTTCATTCCCAATACTGTTCAGTGATTGCCAGGTATTCGGCAGGTAATAATGCTGGGCACACCATAATGAACGACCAAGGTAAATTTGCCCTACATGTCATTCCTGCTGGAATTTTCAGGTCAGATAAGATCTGTGTGATCGGACATGGGGTGGTAATAGATCCGGCTGTCGTGCTCGGAGAGATTCAAGGTCTTGAAGATAGGGGTGTGTCGACAAAAAATTTAAGAATCTCTCGAAATGCTAATGTAATTATGCCTTGGCATCCGATTATCGATAAAGGCGACGAGTTGCTGAGGGGCGATCTTGCGATTGGGACGACTGGTACTGGGACTGGTCCTGCATTTCATGACAAGGTGGCCAGAACTGGTATTCGTATAGCTGATCTGTTGGATGCTGACCGATTTGCTGAGCGATTAAGACCGGTTATTGAGTACAAAAATCGAATTCTGACAGGTCTTTATGGGTTGGAGCCTCTTGAATATCAGGAGGTTTACCAACAATATCTCGATTTTGGAGACAGGCTTCGACCATATGCAGATGACACTGCGTTACTAGTTCAGGAAGCCCATGCAGATGGCAAAATGATTCTTCTAGAAGGCGCGCAGGGTTCGCTACTAGATCTTGATACTGGTACATATCCTTATGTCACTTCGTCTGTACCAGCCTCTATTGCGGCAGGTGGACCAGCTGGTGTTGGATTAGGACCAACAGCAGTTCAAAAAGTTATAGGAGTTTATAAGGCATATCAGACCAGAGTTGGTAATGGACCGATGCCTACGGAGATTTTTGGACAAGAAGCGGAGGATATCCGCCAAGGTGGTGGTGGAGTAGCGGGAACCGGTGAATTCGGAACTACGACGGGTCGTGCTAGGCGAATAGGATGGTTTGATGGGGTTTTGGCTAGGCACACTGCAGCGATAAATGGTATCACCTCTATAGCATTGACTCGACTTGATACTCTTTCGCATGCGGAGGAAGTCAAAATTTGTACGGGTTATGAAATTGGTGGAATCACTATCAATGCAATGCCTGCGACGTTGTGGGGAATGGAACAAGCAAAGCCTATTTATGAAACTCTGGCTGGGTGGGGTGAAGATGTTTCGGGAGTCAGACGATTAGCCGATCTTCCGGTAAATGCGCGGAACTTTGTCAAGGCAATTGAATCCCTAATTGGTGTGAGTATCGACATGATTTCCGTTGGGCCCGAGCGTGATCAGGCTATTGTGACCCGGGATATTTTCGGTACTGTTATCGAAACAAAGTAGAGGCTTCCTGGGGTAAATATGGAAACTATATCTCTTATATTGCATGTATCTGCGGCGGCACTTCTTTTTGGGCCGCAAGTACTAATGTTTTTTGCGTTGACTCCGGCGACCTGGTTTATTGACGATGAGCAGCTTAAAAGAAATGTTGTGTCCACGGTTGCCCGTCGCTTCGGGATAATGAGTGCTACATCCATTGTCGTTTTGGTAGCTACTGGGATATATCAAATACAAGTATTTGCACCTTCTGACCTGATTGAAACAAAGTGGGGATCTATTTTGGTTTTGAAGATGGTAGCTTTTGTGATTTTAATGATCTTGCTAATGATTCACACTACTTATTTTGGTAAAAAGATTCGGACGCTATCGGATGAAGTACTTAACGGAGATCAGGACAAAGTTGGAGACTTGGATTATTTGCGACGTCAGTCATGGTTATTTTCTTTTCTCATGCTTCTTGTAACTACTGGTACTCTTTGGTTGGGCGTTGCCTTAGGTAACCATTAATTCGCTAGGTAAGTTGATGTTTAAGTTGTGGCAGAGAGGATAATTGGTGAAAGATCAAGATTTCAGCGTTGTGAGTCGTTTTAAGCCTGATGATGATTGCCCGCTTTTTTCCTTGAGCCTTGAAAATCATCTTGTTGACGTACTTAATGGCGCTGTTCCTAATCGAGGAACCTTTTGTCCGTATTGCTTTTCTCCCGTGGGGTCGCAGCAAGCAACGTGTGTTGAATGTCAGAGCGATTCGGTTTTGACTGAGAGATTGAACCAGGTGCCGGAGGAGATTGTAGTTGCTTTGAGAAATCAGAGATCGATCGAATCGCGCTGGGTTAACAGTTTCGCATATCTTGGAGTTTTGATTGCTGTTGTTGGCGGCATCGCATTCGTTTTGGCTACTCCGATATTTGATGATCGTTTGATCTACGCAACAGTGGCCTATGGTCTGATTTTATTAGTTGGAAGTAGAGTGTTGGCTGGTTTGTTAGGTGGGTATTTTGGTGACAAAATTGGGTACAGTAAAGGACGTGCTCAGACCATAAAGGCTTGGGATTCTTATCGTTCAAAAAATCGAATATCTTAATAATGGAAGTTTTTGGTAGTCTAAAAAAATGGAACATCTAGAAATACTTTTGTCACAAGTTGCGATGTCGAAAGATGAATATGGTCGTTTAGTGACCATGCTAGACCGTGAGCCGACTGAGGTTGAATTGGGTATGACAGGTGCACTGTGGTCAGAGCATTGTGGTTATAAGCATTCGAAGCCGTTATTCCATCACTTCCCTACCACAGGCCCTGATGTTCTGACGGAAGCGGGTGCCGAGAATGCTGGTGCTATAGATATTGGCAACGGTTGGGTAGTTGTTTTCAAGATCGAATCCCATAATCACCCATCTGCGCTTGAGCCGTATGAAGGGGCAGCAACTGGAGTCGGTGGAATTCTACGCGATATATTTGCGATGGGTATGCGTCCTGTTGCGCTGCTAAATTCTCTGAGATTTGGACCGTTAACTGAGGCTCATAACAGGAGCCTTTTAAGAGGTGTCGTGTCAGGTATTGGTGGCTACGGAAACTGTGTTGGTGTTCCGACAGTAGGTGGTGAAATTCAGACACATACGTCATACAGTGGAAATCCCTTGGTGAACGCAATGTGTGTGGGTGTCGGGCTGAAGGCAAATTTACTATCTGCTGTGGCTGAAGGAGACGGAAATCCGATTGTTTTAGTGGGTGCTGATACAGGGAGAGATGGAATTCATGGGGCGACATTTGCATCAGTTGAGCTGGATGAAGATTCAGCCTCGCGTCGACCAGCCGTACAAGTGGGACATCCTTTTCTAGAGAAGCTTTTGATGGAAGCATGTGTTGGCCTAGCTGAAGATCATTCCGACTGGATAGTTGGTCTTCAAGATTTAGGAGCGGCTGGACTGACCTCTTCTGCAGTTGAGGCAGCTGATCGAGGTAATTCAGGAATCGATATAGACGTGACGCTTGTACCTCGGCGCGCTGAAAATATGTCTGCATATGAGGTAATGCTTTCTGAATCACAGGAGCGCATGTTAGTTATACCTCACCGAAAATATCTTGATGAGGTGATAGATTACTTTAAGTCTTGGGAAATTAACGCAACGGAGATTGGTAAGGTTACATCAAATCGCCAGGTAACTATTAGAGAGAAAGATGTTGTCGTTGCTTCGATGCCAGTAGAGATTATGACGAATCCTCCGATGTATACCAATGATTCCAAGATTGATCCAATAGTTGAAGCCCTGGCACTTGAGGACTTATCACTTGAACCTGACATTGATTCGTCAACAACCACCAATATACTTTTCGATCTGCTTGAGTCAGAGAATCTTTCTTCGCGAAGATGGGTATATCAACAATATGATCATCAGGTATTGAATAATACGGTCGTGAGGCCAGGGGGCGATGCGGCTGTTCTGCGTATTAAAGAGCTCAAGCAGGGCTTAGCGGTCTCGACTGATTGCAATGGCAGAGCTGTTTACTTGAATCCGCAAGTGGGTGCTGCTTTGGCGGTCGCAGAGGCTGCACGCAATGTGATAGCTACTGGTGCTCGGCCGGTTGCTGTCACGGACTGTCTTAATTTTGGTAATCCAGAGAAAAGTGAAGTGGCCTATCAACTGGAGAAATCGATTATCGGTCTATCAGACGCAGCGCGTGTATTCGAGACACCTGTGATATCAGGAAATGCCTCTCTTTATAATGAAACACCAGATGGACAAATAATGCCAACTCCCACGATTGGTATGCTAGGGGTAATATCAGATGTCGAGAGCCGACTAACTATCTCACCTGAGATAGGAAATCATATATTTTTGCTCGGCGGATTATTAGAGCAATCAGCTAGCACCTTAGCGGCTTCAGAATTTCAATGGATTCGGACAGGCAGGATAGCAGGAGGCCTATCTATTGATCTTAAATTAGCTCGGCAAACTGGAGATCTGGTTTTACTTATGCACGATAAAGGCCTTTTATCTGCTGCTCATGACGTTGGTGATGGGGGGATTGCAGTGGCCTTAATTGAGATGAGTTTTGCCAGTGGGCATGGCTTCAGATCGAAGACATTAGATTTAGGGGATCGATTGGATGCGGCTTTATTTGGTGAGGCACCTTCGCGATTTCTCGTAGCGACAGATAAGCCAGATCTAGTTACTTCATTAGCTAGTGACCATTCAATACCAATTGTTGAGTTAGGCCAAGTTGAGTCGGGGAATAATTTCGGATTTGGCCCAATTTCCGTGGATTTAGATTTGGCATACGAGAGATGGAATGTCGGACTGAAACGAGCGATTGAGCAAGGTTTCAGTGATGAAGGTGACGGAGAGTTTTAATGAAAGCAGCTGTAATAGTGTTTCCTGGAACCTGGAGTGACGCTGATACTGTTTGGGCATTGGGAAAGTGTGGGATCAGTGCAGATAAGATTTGGCATCGTACCGATGACTTAACGGGGTATGATCTTGTGGTACTTCCTGGTGGTTTTTCTTACGGAGATTATCTTCGGTGTGGGTCGATTGCCCGTTTTTCACCAGTCATGAAAGCAGTACGGGCACATGCTGAAGGCGGAGGGTTATTGGTCGGAATTTGCAATGGATTTCAAATCTTGTGCGAGGCTGGCATATTACCAGGGGTGTTAATGCGGAATAGTTCACTCCAATTTCGCTGCCAGGATACATATTTAAGTGCTGAGAATTTTGATTCAGCTTTCACCTCGGGATTGGATGAGAATCGTACTTATAAAATTCCTATGTCACATGGTGAAGGACGGTATGTTGTTTCTTCAACTGATCTAGAGAGATTAGAACAAAATGGACAGGTTGCATTTCGTTATGCTAATCAGTCAGGCGAAGTGTCAGAAGATACCAATCCGAATGGTTCTGTAGGCAATATAGCTGGCGTTTTTAATAATGAGAAAAATGTACTTGGAATGATGCCACATCCGGAGAGGGCATGTGAGATGTTACTTGGGAGTGATGATGGTAATCGGATCTGGGAATCTATACTTTCTTAATCTTGATCACGGAGCAGATTGTCCGTGTTAGAGACGTCTTCTGGATATTCAATACGTGGATGGTAAGATGCCACGAGAGCTGAGGTAAATGCCTTTTCAATAGTTCTCAGGTCTCTGACAGTGAGATCACAATTGTCAAATTGTCCATCTTCTAGTCTGTCTCGAATAATTGATTTCACTATGGCTAGCACCTGATCAGAGCTTCGATCAGTAGAGGCGCGGACAGCGGCTTCGCATCCATCTGCAATCATCACAAGAGCGGTTTCTCGTGACCTAGGTGCAGGTCCTGGATATCTAAATTTGGACTGATCGATATTAGGATCTTTTTCTAGTGCTCGGCGGTAGAAGAAAGCTGGATACGTGGTACCGTGATGTTCAGGGATAAAACGTATGACGGCCTCAGGTAATTTTTCCTCTCTTGCCCGTTCAATTCCTTTTGCGACGTGTCCGTGAAGAACACGTGTTGACTGTAGTTCATCTAGAGCATCATGTGGATTTTCAGATTGATCAGTATCTCGGTTCTCAATGAAAAAATCTGGACGAAATAGCTTACCCACATCATGAAACATTCCGCCAGCCCGCACCAGTTGTTCGTCCGCTCCAATTTCAGCTGCCCCACGTGAGGCAAGATCTGCAACTGCCGTTGCATGAGCATAAGTTCCCGGGGCTTGCTCTTGCATTTGGCGAAGAAGTCGAGTGCCGGGTTGGGCTAACTCCATTAACTCAACCCGAGTAATAATTCCAAACGGGCGACTGAGTACATTGTAAATTCCAACTCCTATAGTGGCTGAGAGGAGTCCGTTAATCATTGCCGCAGCACCAATACTAACAAATTGTGATGGTTCGAAGTCTTTACCGAGTGGTAGGCTAAAAGCCACACTCAAGAGAATGACACCGGCAATAGTGAAGCCACCCCTCAAGTAGTCGTTGATTCGCTTCGCGCCAAGTGCGACAAATGAGGCTGAGAGACCTCCGCCCGTGATAGTGGAGAATATCAAAACGACATCTGCAGCCTCTGAATTTGGCAGACTGGCGATTACAAATACGCCAACGAGAGATGAAATAAGCGTCGATAAAATTCCAGTATTAAATCCCAATAAAACCGTGGCTACTAACGCAAAGGCCGATATTGGAAGTGCAACAAAAATTTCAAGATTGGATGAGCTTTGAGTTAGTAGGGGCAGGCTGACTCTAATAGATAAGTTAATAGCTATAAGAAGAACGATAAAGAGTAATAGTCGCCGGATTCCTGAAAGATTTGGTGAGGCATCGCTTGCTAGATGAGCCGCAGAGAGTACCCCAAGTAGGACGGAGAGACATACTGCAGTTAATGTCCAGCTCACCTCAGAAAGGCTATTTGTTCCAAGTGCTAGTGATCCGGATGGAAGTATAAGTATTCCGATGAGTACGATAGTGGTGCAAATTCCGAAGAGTGAAATCGTGAATTTACTATGATTAATTAAGGGAGGGCTGAAGGCTAGCTTTAGTTCTGACACTGTTATAAAACCTGATCAATTATTTGTCAGCTTAGTAATTCTCTAGCTAGTATGTTGGCTTGCTTACCGTCGGCACGACCGCCGAGCTTGGGCATCAGTGTTTTCATTACTATTCCAACGTCGTTTATGTTTTCCGCATTTGTTGCAGCGATGACCTCTTTTATGATTTCAGTCAATTCTACTTCTGTTAACTCATCTGGTAGATACTCGGAGATAATCGAGAGTTCTAATTCTTCTTTAACAACAAGATCTAGGCGGTTTCCTTTGGTGAATTCATCGATAGATTCTTTTCGTTGTTTAGCTTCTTTCTGAAGAACCTGCATCACTTGACTATCGTCAAGCTTATCTTTATTCGCAATTCGTGCATAATCGACTGCTGCAATTACTAGCCGGAGGGTATCACGGCGTTCATTCTCGCCATTTTTCCATGCTTGTTTCATGTGAGTTCTAATAGTCTCGAGAAGAGTACTGTCATTCTTCATAGGTGAACCCCGTATCCTGAATCAAAATGGCTTAACCAGAATATTTTAATAAATGTAAGAGAAATGCCGGTGCGCTATTTTTATTTACCAATTTGGTTTAAAAACTTGAACCCTTGCGATGGGTGGCTTTAATTATAGCTTTTCGCATTTTTCGAACACGCGCAGCTTCTTTTTTCTTTCGCCGCTCCGATGGTTTCTCGTAATATTCATGCTTACGGTAGTCCATGAGTATGCCATCAGTCTGCACTCGCTTGGTAAATCTTCGAAGTGCTTGCTCTAATGACTCATTTTGTCCGACTTGGATCTCGCTCAATCTAATCTCTCTCATTCTTAATTCTACTGCCTTTAATAAATCGTACGTTCACGACCGGCCATGTAGATGGGTAATTATACTGTGTCTTGGGCCTAATAAGCTAATCAGCCGAAGGGAGAACCTTGGGCTGGAGTTCTTCCATCGGTCGTCCATCAACATTTAAATCACATTCACCTGGTTTGATGCATAACACCTCGACACCAGAGTCTTCGTCTTTATATCTTTTTCCTAGCGCTACTGCCATTAGATTCCTCCAGCATTAATCATGTTTGGGACCGGTTTTATATTTGCTCAAGTACATCATCGCCGCAGCGAAGCTCAGCCTCATCAGCACCGCGCGTGACAATAAATTCAGCGTCGCATGCCGGGCATTTATAACGTTTTCCTGTTGTAGCCATCTTGTTCCCCCTACTTTGTTTACTATTAGTCAATAGTTATTGTTTTATACATTCTTAATTGGTAGTGACCCGGAATGTTACAAAATAATACATACGTTCCGGGGTCAAGCGATAGACTTACTTCTTCTTCACCGCCATTTTGTAGGTCATCACTTGAATATAAGATTTCACCCGCAGCCCCGATATCTACCATGGCTTGGTCATTTGTAGGAAGGCCGTCTGGCGAAAGATCAGTACGTAATACTCGAAGGTTATGAATCAATGCAGCATAATTCTTGACCTGTAGTGTGATCTCTCCAGTTGCACTGAACGTATCAGGTGCTGTGATTGCATATGGACCGTCTTTGGCAAGATCCACAACTAGGACACCAGGTGGTGCTTCTGTGGCTACCGGAGCGGGAGCATCTTGCGCCGCGTCTACAGAACTGGTGTCAGCCGCAAAAGGTGTGCGGGCGTATATTTTACTTCGCGTATCCATCGAGTATTGCCCACAATTGTCGGCTGTGACTGAAAGATTTGCCGTATCTTCAATCGTACTTAGATAATCTGTGAGTTCTGGTCGATCAGGAATGGCACCTCCGCGACGTTCGGCATCAGCTTTTTGTATTGCCCAACTTTCTAACTTATGTTCAAAGTGTTCTTCATTTGCATGGTCAACTAAATCCCAACGCCCTTGCATTATTAGCTTGACGATATAATCGATTTGAGTCTCAGACATTGATCCGCCGAATCGTTCGCTCCAAAGAGGCATATACGCACCCGAACGACCGCATGAGAGAGTATTGAACAGGTATGTGTACACCTCTCTCGCTTCCCCGTCAGGCGTGGACTCGGTTGTTCTAAAGAAGTCAGAGTTAAGTGCCGGACCAATATTACCTTCGCCCACCAAACCATGGCATGACACACAATTATTATGGAACAGTTCTGCTCCCCGATGAACGAGCTCTTCGTTTTGATGAACCGACGCCTCTTCAGCACGTAGCTGTTCTCGGGCGATATAGCCACCAAAAAACAGGAATGCAATAAAAAGCAGACCTATCATGGCGTTCACTTGCTTGCTTGTATTCATCTCTGAGCCTTCTTTTCCTTATTCGCTGGTGGCTAAGATTTTTCTTTGTATTACTAACTTGGCAGTAGGGGGTGATTAACTGCTCGATCCGGGTTATCTGGACCACCTTTTTCTACAGCTCCAGTTTGGACTGTAATATTTCCAGCTTCATCGATATCGATCTGCATCGTATCCATCGATCTTGGTGCAGGACCATACACACGAACACCTGCCTTGTTGTATGTTGAGCCGTGGCATGGGCATATATACCATCCTGGATCTCCCGGAAATGGCACAGCACCTTGATTTTCTTTCCAAGGGACAGTACAGCCTAAGTGTGGACATTTTCTCCATAACGCAATTAGACCTTGTCCTCCACCTGAACCGCCAGGTCGGGACTCATTTTCGTCTAGGTTGGCAATCCAAAATTGACCCTCAGAGTTGGCCTTAGGTGCTGCGCCTGCTTCGTAGTCAGTGACTTTACCGGCAGGTACAGGTCCACCAAAACCCTTCACATTTCTTGGATACAAGAAATCCAAGAGAAGTCCTACAGAACCAAGGAGAGTTACACCAAGTCCACTCCAGAACGAAGCTCTGATAAATTGCCTTCGGGAGACATCGTAGTCGATCGGTGTAACCGGTGCTGCCGGAATGCCCTCAGCATCAGCCATTTGAGTTTTGCGAGACGCTATGGCTGCGCGCCATGCATCACTCGGTGATTGTTGTGTTGACTCACTAGACATTAGTTATGATCCTTATCTTTTATCCATGTGAGAAAATCGTGTATGGCTCTAATTCAAGGCCTACACCTCTGAAGTAGGTTCCTATTATCGTCAATATTACGTAAACGGCAATGAAGCCAGAAAACTGCATGATCATATGGTCACGTTTACTTTGTGCTATTCCAGTTTTTGAGGCAACGACAGCTAAGAGTACTGGCAAACCAATCATCGCTGTCACAGGGATTATCTGTTCGACTATCAGAGCTGAAATATCAATATTTAATTCGATTCGAGGAAACCCGAAGAGGTCAGCTCGTAAAAGATTGCCAAGTGGAACACTCTTAGTCCATTCAGGCCAAGGGAGTCCTGTCTGAATTCCTCTTAATGTGGTTAAAAATTCTAGAGAATCTGGCCAGGCAGTGTAGCCACTCACTCCGTTCCAAAACGATTGTGAATAAAACTCAGACGGTACTGTATCTGTCGCCGCAAGAACAGGATTACTCCCATTTACTATTTCCTGAAGTCCAGCGGGAACAGCGTCTCCACGAGCTTCTAAAGCCGCAGCATATTGTTCAGCAGATGGAGTGGGTGGAGCTTTGGGGCTTAATGTTCCATTAGCAATCATTTCAAAAAGCACTACATGTTTCGATGCATCGTACAGAATCAGGAGTAATGTACCGAAAAATCCTACGAATGCTCCTACCCATAGATTCAACCAGGCTCGTGGAGTAGACAACCATTCACCCTGACCTTCGTTGGATGCATCAAAATAAGGGATTGCTCCCAAGGCGATTAATGCAACGGTAGGCACGATGACGCCAGCAAGAGCCGGATGCATATGGAGTAGCAGTTCTTGTAGATTCAGGAAGTACCATGGAGCCTTCGACGGATTTGGCGTGATTGCGGGATTGGCTCTATCTAGAAGTACTGAATCAACTAGTACCGCAAGAATCAATATAAGCACCGTGAATAAGACTGCACAGATAAATTCGATAAATACAAGGTCTGGCCAAACCAGAAGTTCCTCTTCACGTGCACGACTTTTTCGCCCACGCACAGCCTTTGAAATTGGCTCTGAGGTATTTTCAGGTGCGGCTGTCGTCATTATTTAATTTCCTTCTGCCTTTTTATTACTTCTTACAGGGGCCTAGCAAGTCCGCCATCCCGACGTATTCGCCAGAAATGAACCATCATGAATACTGCAGCCACAAGCGGCAATCCTATTACATGGAGAGTGTAAAAACGAATAAGAGCGGCTTGACCTACTTGATAGCCACCCACAAGTACAAATCGATTAGGTTCACCAAGAAGTGGTGCAGAACCAACCATGTTTGTTCCAACGGTTATGGCCCAGAGGGCTAATTGATCCCAAGGTAGGAGGTAACCAGTGAATGACAGGAGAAGTGTAAGGACTAAAAGCACAACACCGATCACCCAGTTGAACTCTCGAGGTGGCTTATAAGCACCTGTGTAGAAAACTCGCATCATATGCATGATTACAGTCAGCACCATTCCATGCGCCATCCACCTATGCATATTGCGCATTAACTGACCAAATCGCACATCTGTTTCCAGCGCAAGTATATCTTGGTAGGCACGATCAACTGATGGAACGTAATAGAACATTAGCAGAACACCAGAAATCGTTAGTCCCAAAAATAGGAAAAATGAAAGTCCACCAAGGCAGAAAGTATGCGTAATTTTGACATGTGTTCTGTGGATTCGAGTTGGATGGAGATGTAAAAAAACATTTGTTGCTACTGCCAACATTTGGTTTCGGGGTGTGTTTGGGTAACCTGATCGGAAGATTGAACGCCATAACCGATTCTGAAACGCAGCGTCGTAAAGCCTATCTCCAAGAGTTCCTCTCTGCGGCCGCTCGTTTGAAGCCATTACACTCACCAATCCTTTTCAAAATATTTTAAATTATACTCAACAAGTCTTTCGACAAGCTTTTTCTAAGACTCCCACCAGCGACCGAATGCCACCATGATACCTAGGCCAATTATAAAAGTGAAAAATACGCCTAACAGCTCTAGACCTTCACCTTCACCTAGCATTGGTACCTCCAAGGCATCTTCTAAAATCAAATTTTAAAAACGTGTCGAAGAAATCTAATGGGACTGTTGAGCTACGGTCAACGGTCTGTCATTACTTCCACTGACAGGACCTTAGATTAAGTCATTTTTCGTGTATCTGCACTACCCCCCAAGAGAGTTTAAATTTCATAAATAATTATTGCATTAACATAATCATGATTTTGAAACTCATAGCGGTGATTGATGCGAGAGCATCAATGAGATTGATTCTGAAATTACAGTTTGGTACATATGCGCGGTCCCAGTTTACAGACTGAAAATCCACGACCATCTCTTCGGGTGGCCGCTCAGGTATTTCAATTTCGAAACTATAAGTTGCTATGGATTTCGTCAGCGGTGTCGATGTTAGGCATGAATGCTCAACAAATTATACGGGGCATGCTGGCTTGGGATTTAACTGGCAATTTTGGAATGACGGCCTTATTAGTTCTTTCTTTTGGTTTACCGATGGGGTTATTTTCTCTGTTGGGAGGAGCTCTGGCCGATCGTTTTGAAAAGAGAAATTTAATTTTACTTTCGCAAGTGGCGTCAATGCTTATCGCGACCTCAACTGGCTTATTAGTGATGTTTGATTTGATTAATTTTTGGCTGCTTTTTGCCGTCGGAGTTTTTCAAGGCAGTTTTGTTGCCGTTGGAATGCCTGCGAGAACGCCGTTAATGATTGAAACTGTGCCAGCTGAGCAGAGACTCAGTGCCGTTGCATTTTCAATGATGCCCATGACAGCTATGCGAGCCATCGGGCCTGCACTAGGTGGATTGACGGCAGGATTCATTGGGTTTGAGTGGGGTTACTTTGGTTCTGGTATTTGTTATTTAATTTCTGTGTTGACTGTGTTGACTGTTCCAACAGGAATTGGGGGTGACGACAAAGCATCTCCTGCAAATGCTCCGTCAGCAAATTTATCTAGTTCCATAGGAGACGGATTGCGGTATGTTTCTTCTAATCCACAGATACGCCGACTGGTTCTAATGATGATGATAATTGCTGTGATGGGTATGCCTATTCAGACGCAATTTCCGGGATTTGTGGAAAGCGAATTAGATGTGACAAACTGGCAGGTAATTGCAGGAATTCTGGTCGCTATTGGTGGTGTTGGCGGTGTTTTGGGATCTGTTTTCGTTGCCCGCTTGACTCAGTCGCGCAGAAAACCAATGATTCAGTGGTTCGCCGGGATTATCGGTGCAGTTAGCATTGCGAGTATTTGGATTGGAGCTCCGTTTGGATTTGTTGGAGTGATTCTTCCGATATTCGTATCTGGAGCTGCAATGACAGCATTTATGGGAATAAATCAGGCTATGTTGATGGATGCGGCTGCACCTGAGTACAGAGGGCGCGTAATGAGTCTTTTTATGTTTAGTATGGCCTTTCTTTCTTTAAGTGCGGCCCCTATGGGAAAGGTTGCTGACCTGATTACTGCTGCTGGTTTGTTTGGGGTGCTGGGCATGATTATGACGGCACTCATTATTTTCATTGGGATGGCTAACCGGCGATATACCTTTGGTGATTCTCAAGATGATGAAATAGTCAAGTCGGATCATTCGCTGATCGATTGAGACTAACCGGTTAAAGTACGGTTATGTCAGATCAGCGATATGTTATAGCTTTGGATCAAGGGACGACATCGTCCAGGGCCGTTTTGTTCGATAGCAGCTTACAGATATTAGGAATGGAACAAATTCATGTTAATCAGTCTTACCCCAACGAGGGTTGGGTTGAGCATGATCCTATTGAATTGCGGGATGGATTGTTCAGCGTCGCTCAAAGTTTAATAAAAAATAATGGGCTAAATGCGAGTGATATAGCATCAATAGCAATTGCTAATCAGCGTGAGACCGCAGTCGTTTGGGAAAAATCTACCGGTCATCCGATTTATCCAGCGATCGTGTGGCAATCGCGCCAGACGGCGGAAATTTGTGAAGAGTTAAGAACCTTCGGTCTCGAGTCATCTATTCGTTCGAAGACTGGTCTAACTATTGATTCCTATTTTTCGGCACCCAAGTGGCGATTTATTCTAGATCACGTACCGAATGGGCAGAGTCGAGCAGAGAACGGCGAGCTGCTCCTAGGTACAGTCGACTCATGGATTATATGGTCCCTAACAAATGGCGCTAATCACCTGACGGATGAAACTAATGCTTCCCGAACTATGATTTGGAATATTCGGACTGGTGCTTGGGATGAAGAACTCATGAAGGCACTAAATATTCCGAAGATTGCTTTACCTGAAGTTAGATCGTCAGGCAATGATTTCGGTCTCACACGTAAGGAGATATTCGGCCGAGAAATACCCATAAAAGCCGTTGCTGGAGATCAGCAAGCGTCACTATTCGGTCACGGCTGCAATTCAGTTGGTGAGGCTAAAAATACCTATGGGACTGGATGTTTTATTTTGGCATTTGCCGGCGACAATATGCCTGAAAATATTCACGGCATTCTCACGTCGGTTGGGGCTCGTAATTCATGGGACACACGAAGCTATGTAATCGAGGGATCGATATTTATGGCTGGAGCGGCAATTCAGTGGTTGCGCGATGAATTAAATATTATTGACTCCGTGAATATAGCAGAACAAATATCTTCTGACTTAGAGGATATTGGAGGTGTGGTGGTGGTCCCAGCGTTTACTGGATTTGGGTCACCATACTGGGATGAGGATGCGCGAGGCGCGATTTTTGGCCTTACTCGAGGATCTAATCGATCGCATATTATTCGAGCGACTTTGGAATCCATTGCTCAGCAATCAGCGGATGTCATTGATGCCATTGGTGAAGCAAATTTTGCGGTTACTAAATTGCGTGTGGATGGTGGAGCAGCTGCAAACAATTGGCTGATGCAGCAACAAGCTAACCTCCTCAACTTACCAGTCCTTAGATCAACGGTTTTGGAGAACACAGCCCGGGGAGTCGCTGCTTTGGCCGCTCTTGAGTCGAATTTGATAGACAAGTGGCCTGTGAGCTCAGAGACGGTAGATCAGTTTGTGCCTGAGTGGACGGAGGATGAACGATTCAAATCTCGAGCTAAATGGCACAGAGCTGTGAAATCTACTCGGGTTTATGGAAGTTCGGTGGGAGATTATGAAGGTCTCTAATTTTGACAAGATCATGGCGCGAGGGATTTGAGTAGGCTACACTTGTGAACCATTATTAGTTAAGCGGTTTAGACCAAGGAGTGTGTACGATGGATTGGAATGATAGTCCAGAGCAGTCAGCTTTTCGTTCTGATGTTCAAAATTTTCTTGAAAGTAATCTACCTGATCGTTATCAGCGAGATGGCGAAGGATTTCCATCCGATGCCTCTTGGGTTGAGGATCGAAAGTCCGAGGATGACAATGAATCTGGGCCTGCAAAAAGCTGGGCAACTGCCTTGGGTGATAGAGGGTGGGTTGCACCCCAGTGGCCAAAGGAATACGGCGGCGCCGGTTTGACGACTATCGAACAATTTATATTTAACATGGAAATGACAGACGCTGGGGCGCCAAGTATTGGAGGTTCAGGTGTTGCAATGCTTGGGCCCACATTAATTGTTCATGGAACAGAAGATCAAAAGAAAGAGCATTTACCCAAGATTCTTAATGGAGAGGTAATTTGGGCTCAAGGTTATTCGGAACCTGGGTCTGGGTCAGACCTCGCATCACTTCAAACTAGAGCTGTTAGGGATGGTGATGAGTACACACTAAATGGTCAGAAAATTTGGACGTCTGGTGCCCACCATGCTGATTGGTTTTTTGCGCTCGCGCGTACAGATCCTGACGCACCAAAACACCGAGGAATTTCTTTTTTGTTGATGGACGGTAAAACTGCTGGGCTTTCGGTCAGACCTCTAATCGATATGGGGTGGGGCCATGTGTTCAATGAGACATTCTTCGAGGACGTGAAGGTACCAGTAGAAAATAGAGTTGGTGAAGAAAACCGTGGATGGTATGTTGGTGCGACTCTTCTGGACTTTGAGAGATCAAACATAACGGGTGCGGTAATCGCACGTCGATCAATCGGGCGTTTAATCGAATATACGCAGGGTGAAGGATCGAGTAGGTCTCGTCTGAATGAGTTTCCAAACATAAAGCAAGAAGTTGCAGATAGATTTATTGAAAGTGAGGTTATGTTTAACTTCTCGTTCCGAATTGTATCGATGCAGGGCCGTGGTCTAATTCCAAACTATGAGGCATCTACCTCTAAATTATTCAATTCTGAGTTGAGCCAGCGATTGGCAAATACTGGAGTAAAGGCATTTGGGCTATACAGTAATTTATGGGATGAATCTGATGACAGATCTGTGCTAAGAGCTTCATTCACGAAGTCGTATGTGTCGAGTGTAAGCGCAACAATAGCCGCGGGTACCAGTGAGATCCAAAGAAATATTATTGCTACCAGAGGACTCGGACTACCTAGAGGATAGTCAAAAATTAAGGTAAATTAAATTTACAATTAAAAAACCGCTGATCGGGATAAACCGGATGAGTTTATCTCCTCAGGCCATGATGGGCGGAGGTAATATGCCTAGTTATGAACTCACTTGTATTTTTCACCCAAGTCTTTCGACTGATGAGGTATCGACTTTAGTCGATCGTATCGAGGGCGAAGTTGCTTCGCACGGGACGGTGTCATCCACAGACGTTTGGGGTCGCATGCGTTTAGCGTATCCGATTCAGAAAGTTATGGAAGGGACCTACGTCCACTACACGATAGATATACCGGGTCAAACTGTTGCTCTAATTGAGAGATGGCTACATCTCCAGGAGTCTGTTATTAGGCACTTGATAGTGAAAGGTGTCGTGGCGTACGAAAAGGCGCCTCAGTCTATCGCTCAAGGCATGCGTGAAAGAGTAGCTTACTCGCCTCGAACCGAAGAGGTGGCATCTGAAGAGGTAGTATCTGAAGAGGTGGTATCTGAAGAGGTGGTATCTGAAGAGGTGGCATCTGAAG
>CAJXBM010000035.1:0-19206 GCA_913051185.1 uncultured Chloroflexota bacterium
CACGCTCTTCTCGCTCTGCGCTTGCAAGTTCAGTTCGGGTATTCTCGAGATTAGCTCGCACACCCAGATACATTTTCTGAGCCTCGTCAAATCTCTGTTTAGTCGATGAATGAATCATACGTAGCTGAGTAGCGTTTTCTGATGCCTGTTTAATCGTCGTCGCTGACTCGCTGAGACCGATAGTGAAATATTCTTGAAATGCCTTATCTAAAATAATTCGCAGATCTTGATATTTCTCGGCTCGTGTCGTCTGGCGCTTAAGTGAACGTAATCGGGGTTCTAGTTCTCTAACTTGCATCCGAGCGTGTCCAAGATTGTCGCGCGTCTCTTTAAGTCTTCGTTCGGATAATCGAAGCCGTTGGCGAGCAGAATGCAGATCGGCTGCTTCTTCAATAAGCGCACGGCGTTGATCAGGTTTCAATGAAAGAACTTTGTCCACCAGTCCCTGTGACAGATATGAATATGATCCCTGACGAAAATCTGCCTTTGCCATGAGCTCCGTTAGATCGGTCAAACGGACTTTACGCTTATTTAGTAAATATTCGGATTGCCCATCTCTATGCACCCGACGGGTGATAGCGACATCGGAATAGTCAGAGGGAAGCCATCGATCAGTGTTATTGAAAGTTAACGTTGCCTCAGCAAAACCTGCAGGCCGTTTGGAGTCGGAGCCTATCCAGATTACGTCATCTGATTTCTTGGCACGCAAGGAGCTCGCAGCCTGTTCACCTAGCACCCAGCGAATTGCGTCAGTGACGTTACTTTTTCCAGACCCATTTGGACCTGCAATGACCGTCATTCCAGGTCCAAATTCGAACGTGGTTCGATCTGCAAAAGACTTAAATCCCTGAATTTGAAGTTGTTTTAAGTGCATTAATTACCTTTAGTTATCGATTCAGTACTTTTCTTAATTGTGGCAAAGCTTCTTCTGCCGCGGCTGTTTCAGCGCCTTGTTTAGTTGAAGCTGTGCCCTCAGCAACGAGATGCTTATCGGCAATCCTAGCTTCTAAATCAATCTCAACTCGTACGCGATATTCCGGTTTGTGATCTGGACCTGACTCACCTACTAGCATATATTTCGGCCGGCTCTTTATCGTTGCTGCAAGCTCTTGTAAGTCACCCTTTGGATTAGACGTGTCTAATTGCCGCAAATAAGGGCTGAAAATTAAATTAATAAACCTTCGGACGGGGTCATAGCCGCCGTCCACGAAAACTGCTCCGATCAAAGCTTCAAGTGCGTCGGCCAAGTTCCTTCCTTTTATTCGGCCATCGCTTTTTTCCTCACCTACACCGAGAATTAAAAAGTTACCCAAACCAAGACTCAATGCAATTTCAGTAAGTGTTTTACCGCGAACCAAGCGAGCTCGCCATTCGGTCAAATCTCCTTCACGGTTTTCTGGAAATCGATGAAAAAGGACATCCGCCACAATTAAGCCCACAACAGCATCACCAAGAAATTCAAGACGTTGATTATTCTGATAATAAGTCTCCGGAAATTCGTTGGAGGCACTGGCATGCGTCATCGCTTCAGTAAAGAGAGTCTTATCAGAAAACTTGTAGTTAATAGTCGTTTCAAACAAATGCAAATTGGCCTCAACATCGAACGCTTGCACTTGGGGAGAATTCAATGACATAAAAATCCCTCGCTGTTCCGATTCAAACAGCTCCCCGCCTATAACCTGTAAGATAGTCAACACTACTAGTTTAAGAATTTGTTATGAAAAAATCAACAACTGATCAACCGCATATGCGAATACACAATAGATACCAATAATGCCAGACCCCTCGCCTCGCAGACCGCCTAATATCTCACTGAAATATTTACTTGACCAATTGACGCCAGACGCGCAACGGTTACTGTCTATGACGGTTGAACACAGTAACCGACACCGACAAAACCTCTGGTTAGTTGGTGGAGCTGTTAGAGATGTACTAATGAATAAACCTGTAAGGGATATTGATATCACAACGACTGGTGACTCACTGGCACTTGCGGAAGCAGTCAAGAGTGAATGGACCGCAAGCGAGATTGACATGGTGAGTCATTCAGATTTGTTGACCGCGTCGCTTCGAACAGACAGCAACACGCAGCTCGATATTTCAAGGTTAAGAACTGAACGCTACGCTCGACCTGGTGGACTGCCAATTGTTTCGACAACCAATGAGATCAATCTGGACCTCGAGCGCCGGGACTTCTCTATCAATGCCATGGCAGTGGGTCTAAGCCAAGATATCGAAAATACTTTCCACGACCCATTTAATGGGCTGTCAGCAATAGAGACCAGAACATTAGTCACTCTACATGACAATTCCTTCGTAGATGATCCTACTAGGCTTTGGCGGGCTGCTAGATTGTTAACCAGTCATGAATTGATGTTAGATGCCGACGTAGCTCATCAATTACACATGCCTGAGATAAGTTTCGAAAATGTAGCTGGAATACGACTCGTTTCAGAACTAAGACAGATTTCTGAGGCCCCCCTCGCACTAAAAATTTGTTCGCAACTCCACGAGTGGGGAGTCCTAGAGAGAAGTCACCCTGCCCTCTCATTTGAGCTCTCTAATTTTCGAGCCACCAAACCTCTTACTGACTATAATTTACGCACTTTGCTCACTGGTTTACTTCTGGGCGCCACCGACGAGATGCGAATCGCTGCTCTTGACCGATTACAGCTACCTAAACAACTAAAATTATTTGTTCAGGAGGCATCAGCAATATTGAATAACAAGCGTGCGCTACATTTTACGGCAGATAACATCGGGTACTACGAGAAAATAAACGAAGAATCACTCGTAATCGCGAGTACGCTAAACTCGAAAAAAACAGCCCCGTTCGTGGATGCCATGGCGACATGGAAGCTCTGCTCAAGTCACCTCACAGTCAGCGATTTAAGGGAAATAGGCATAACAGCGGGTCCTGATATCGGAAGTGCTTTGCATCAACTCAAGTGGGCTGATTTTAAGGGAATTATTAAGTCAAAAAATGATGCCTACTATTTTCTTCAGAATAAAGATATAAAATAAAGTGGAAGCGTAAAATTAGTCACGAAATTGAGTACCTAAATGTCTAGCGAAGTATCAACATGCGAAATTTGCGATGAAAAGTCTATTCTGGAATTACTCCAGCAGTGTTTCAACTGTAACAACACGTATCACCTGAATCCATTTTCAAACAAGCCTGGTAAGGATTGTGGCGACGCGGTGATCGGCGAATCATTAGGAGTTTATTATTACTGCCGTGACTGCATGACAAACCTATCGGACTAAATTCGTGAAGATAAACCTGCTCACAAGTTTTTTCGTTGGCGCCATATTCTGCCTGGTTGCAACAGGCCTGTCGAGTGAATCGTCAGAGGTTACAAAACTGTTCATATATGCTGGGACTGCACTATCAATCACACTTATATGGAGGCGTTGGGCACGAAATACCATAGTCAAACGGAACCAACGCCGAGACCTCTGGGCGAGCAAAAAACGCGATAATAATCCCAAACCAGAATCCGAATGCTAACCCCTAGAAATTCTTCGAAACCAAGTCGCTGACTCGTTCTCAGTGATGGAATGCTGTCCGACAAACCCACAACGCAGCCAGAAATAAAGACCGCGTCCATTCGTCTCAGGGACTCTTCCGTACAACTCGTATCCTTCCTGTTTCAATTTTCTCTCTGCAACCAGAACCGTTCGAGTGCCTACAGCATTGCCGCGGTATTGTGGATCTACCGCGACAAAACGCACAGTGGCAGCGCCCAGCAATGGCATATCTCTCTGTATCCCAAAAAGTCCCACCTCTAAGCTAGCTTCTCGAATCACATACCAATCAACATTAGTTAATGTGTTCAACTCACCCAAATCAGTTGGATTGAAATTTCTACTTATGCCATCAGCTAAAGCACGTTGTATTCCGGCTCTGGTAAAAATATCTGGGCGCTCTAGCACTTGAAGGCTAATCCTCTGACCGCGCGTCCAAATCATTAGATTATTTCCTCCCCTAACCAGCTCGCGATCTCAGTTTGTAGTTCTCCTAATCTGACGGTCTTAATATCTGTATCAGATAAGGATTTCGCAAATTGATTCGCGTATCTTGCACTTACAAATCTGCTATCCAAGATAGTAAATATCCCTTTATCATCTTCATGTCTGATTAATCTCCCAAAGCCCTGACGAAAGCGCAATATTGCTCTGGGAAGCAAATATTCCAAGAATGAATCCTCATATCGTTCGCCACGTGCTGCGTGTATTGGGTCCACCGGTGATGGAAATGGTAATCGAACGACAATAATTTGTGACAATGCACGTCCTGGAATATCAACACCTTCCCAGAGAGCTGCCGCACCAAAGATTACCGTGGAATCACTTGACTGGAGTTCCCTAACTAATCTCGTGGCGGATCCATCAACTCCTTGGGCCAGCAAGCGCACGTCTATTTCAGCTAAACGATCCCGCAAATCCCAAGTGGCTGCGCGCAAGGCATCGTGAGAGGTAAATAGCACAATAGTCCTTCCACCCAGTGAATTGACCGCCTGAAATATAGCATCATGTAATTGTCTCGAATAAGCAGTCTCCGTAGGATTCACGATGTCACTCACTGCTATTACTTTTGCCTGATCTTTAAAGTTAAAAGGCGCGGGCCAGCTCGAAGTGTAAGCGTCAGGTAGGCCAAGTTGATCCAATATAAATTTAAACGAACTGCCGCCATCAGAATCAATGTCCTGTAGCGTTGCACTCGTGACTAACACAGATTTTCTACCCTCGAAAACATGTTGCCTTAGGTGATCTCCAGGGACCAGTGGTGCGCAACCTAGAAGGATATCCTTATCTCGGCGACTCATCCAAGTGATGTCTGTTGGGTTTTCGTCAATAATAATTCGTTGCATAGTGCTGTTCAGGTTGGATAGTTCGCCTGAGAATCCGTTAATAGCAACTGTTAGCTCATCCAAATCAATTTGGGTGAAGGCATTACGCTGCGAACGCATTGCAGGTAGAAGTTGTTCTACATCGCGGAGTAAAAATTTTAGGGTCGATAATAATAAGTCGAAATTCTGAGTTAATTCTTCCCAGGCAGGTTGAGAACGAGCACCGACTGTCAGGCTGAGTTCCTGTCGAGAATTTTTACTGCCAAGCGCTACCTGCCCAGGGTGTCTTGCGTCGGCATGATTCTCAAAAAAATCCCTGAGATTTTCTCTCAGTTCACGTAACCGCCCTATCGCACTATCACGAGTTCGAATAATTTTTTCAATTTCTGACTGGTTGTCATGGGCATATATTTCCAACGCCCTAAAGTGGCCCAAGAAACTTAATGACTTATTTCTTCGATCTTTTTTATTCTTGATTGGCCCGGATTTTAGCAAATCCTCAGCAGACTTAAGCGAAATTACACCTCCGAAATGATCGGTTGCAACATCTTCAAGTCGATGTCCCTCATCAATAATTAAATGCTCATAGCTCGGAAGAATCTGTTCATTCTGAGCGGCGTTCGCAAGTAACAACGCGTGATTCACGACGACTACATTTGCCATCGAAGCTTTTTCACGTGCTCGCACTACAAAACAACTGCCGTCCTGAACAAATTCGCATCTACGAGACATGCAATCTGTATCAGTTGCCGATATATTTCGCCACGTTTCCTCATCCTGTGAGGTCATATATAACTCAGCGGAATCGCCCGTTGATGTTTGCTCCAGCCAAGCTGCTACTCGTGCGTAAAAACGAGATTCTTGTGCTTCAAGTTTTGTTTGCGATGCCCGCACCGCAAACCAGCTCTCTAGACACAAGTAATTGCCCTTGCCCTTTAAAATTTGCACGCTGATGTGAGGGGGTGGCTTTGACTTGGAACTGCTTGAATTACTAAATCTCTGTACAAGATCTATTGCAATTGGCAAGTCTGATTCTTTTAGTTGATCTTGTAAATTTTTAGTCTGAGTAGACACAACTACTCGCTCGCCTGTGCGCACGGAATGAATCAATGCAGGTAACAGGTAGGCCAGTGTTTTGCCGGTACCCGTACCCGCCTCAAGAACCAGTTCTCCACCTAGAGCAAAATTCTCTTCAATCACTTGCGACATAAGTTGCTGATTAGCTCGAGGCACGTAATTTGCCAGCAAAGTTGACTCTTCTTCAGCAAAATTCCAAAGCTCACTGACTGTATAGCCTCCAGTAGAATTATCTCCTCTGGAACCCTCTGTCCCTGCGGTAGTCGATATTTCTGTTCTGAAGTCCAAATAACTTTCATTATTTGTTCTAGGTTTGTTGGTTTCTGGCAGTAGTTTCATAATGGAAGAATTCGACCGTGATAGAAACATCTTCATATCAGCAAGAGTTCTTTCAGGTACTTGCTGTAATCGTTCATGGAGCAGAACAAAAATATCGCGCGCACAAATAGCGTCGTCAAGTGCCCGATGACTTCGGGCTACACCGACGCCTAGTAATTCGGCCAAAGACGCAAGGTTCAATTTCTCTGCCGTCGGTAATAAAAGAGCTCCAAGCTCCCATGTGTCGAAATAGATATTTGACGCCGGTACCCCTTGAGCTTTAAGAAAGCTGATGTCAAATTGAACATTATGCCCAATTATTGGCAAGTCACCAATGAAATCGGTGATATCCGCTCGAAGCGTATCGAATATTGGTGCGGCACGTAAATCCTGATCAGTGAGTCCTGTTAAATCGGATATAAATTTTGTAAGAGAAGTTTCTGGTTTGACGAGTGTCTGAAATTCTTGGTGATTCCCCAGGAAATCAAATTTAACCATGCCTACCTCAATAATTTCATCAACCCCTGCCTTAAGTCCGGTGGTTTCGAGATCGATGGAAATGAATTGCTCTAGAGAATGAATTGGCATACAAATTAACTAATCAATACCTGGCGCGAGGATAGTCTAACGGATTATTGATCATGCGGTGGGTTGAAATATGAAAATACCCCAGCTGACTCAAGCTGCAGGGCCTCAAACCTTCCACCATGTAATTCCGCGAGTAGTGCTTCTTGTGAATCAACAACAGCTTCAAATCCGGTCGCAAAATACCCCAGTCCACTGGTCGAATGTGCATCAGACCCTCCGGTCCCGTGCACTCCTAGCAGTCGAGCAACCTCAGCTGCATAGGCATTCTCCTTAGGAGTATTTGCACCGTTGCCAATCTCCAACGTGTGTACAATCTTAAAAACCGGCATAGTTTCCGCCGCTTGTTCGGGAGTTAAATCAAATGTTTCACCCGTTCGCATCGCTGTAACAGGATCAAACAATCTCCTAAATGGATGGGCCACAATCAGAAATCCGCCAACTTTGTCAAGCTCTTCTCGTAATTTCTCCGCCCGTCGAATTCCAGGTAAATACTCTTTAAGTCCGATCGCGATCATATGGCCCAAGTCAGTCGACACTTCCATGCCGAAATTGAAGAAAAAATCGGGATAGGTGCTTCGTAAAGTTTCCTGTTGATGTCGCTCAAGTACCTTATCGTGTTCCGCCAGATTTGCACCGCTTAATCCAGCATCAGTCCCCACCGTGACCAATTCTTCCTTCGATAGCATCGAATCAGAAGAATCTGGATTAGTATGAACATGCATCTCGATAATCGAAGCAAGTTTGGCGATTTCGCCGTGAATAGGTCGGGAAGACTCAGTCAAAATAGAATCCAAAAAAAACCATCGCGATAATTGCCATCCGGTCAGCATAGGCTCGATTGAACAAACGGGATAGAGGCTTATTCAGTTAACCAAAGATAGTTCAAAAAGGGAATCAATAATCCGAAGTTAAGGCCCCCCGCAACGATTGCTGCCACGATTCCTCGACTACTAATCGAACGTGGAAATAGTCCTACATACCTAGCAATAATTAAAGTAATTATCAGAAATGCCTCACTGATTACGAGACCCCAGCCACCACTAACGTAATAAATAAACCCAAATCCAATCCCTAACAGAGTGAAACCTAAGATAAAAACATTCCCTAGGAAAACAAGCAACGCAGTTCGCCCAGCAACTGATTTCGTTAGGGAACTAGAGATAAGCCTGTGTCGGCCGGTGATCAACAAGATCACCACGCAAGTGATAGCAAACGCAAATCCTGCAATCCATCCCGAAAGGACGACACCAAGCAGTTCTACAGTTTCCGAATTGCTTAACATCAAAGGGTTCCGACGTTTATCTCTACTTCGCGAGATACCCGACGAGAAAGAGTTTCAACTGGAAAGCAGCGGCCTCCTATATTTTCAAAGGTTTGGCTCAAAAATTCCACGTCTGCACCAGGATGAATAAACATAAAAACCGACGGGCCGGAGCCTGATAGGTGTATTTTTAGCGCTCCCACGCTCCTGTAAGCTGCATACCGCTGATTTAAGGTTTGATTTGTCCGCTCGATAACTTTCTCAAACGTATTCACCAAGTCGTTTGTTGGTGGTGGAAGACCTCTAGATAATCTTTGTGCTACCCGCCATGCATGCTTGCCTTCAGAGAATTCCGTCGGTGCAAGCGATCCAAACATGGAGGCAGTCTTATTCAATACCAACGTGTCCAGGTCAGGTGACAATATCAGTAGGCGAAAATTATTCAGGTCTGGAAGCTTTTCGATTAATTCGCCACGGCCAGTGCAACGGCAAATGCCTCCATGAATAAAAAACGGCACATCCGACCCGATTTGGCTTGCGAGTTCGCTGAGTCGGTCATCAGGCCAATTTAAGTTCCAGAGGATATTCAGTGCCCTAAGCATTGCAGCCGCATCCGAAGAACCTCCACCCAGTCCCGCAGATATAGGTATTCTTTTCACCAAGTGAATATTTATATCTAGTTCCGTTTTGGAGGCCTCCGCAAACAATCGCGCGGCTGCACATGAGATATCTTCTGACTCTGACAGACTAGCGGAACCCGGTCCCTCAACCTGATAACTCAGTCCCGCGCCAGGCTTTGCTCGTGTGATCGTGAGCGAATCTGCAAGTGAAACTGTGGACATTACGGTATCGATGTCATGAAAACCATCTGATCGTTTGCCCAGTATTTCGAGGGCAAAATTAATCTTTGCGGGCGCTATCGAACGTACTGATGTCAAGTTAGTCATCAATCGTCACCTGGTACATCCAGCAGCGTTGCATCCGCGTCTTCGATAGTATGGTAAATTTCAACCCAGTCCGAAAGATCAAGATGCTGAGGTCTGAGACTGGTAGAAATACCAATTTTTTCCAGTAAATTGGTAACATCCGTGTGTGGGATACCAAGTGAACCGGCGATGCCATTATGTAGCTGCTTTCGTGGCTGACCAAACCCCACTTGCAGCATGCGAATGAATCGTGGAATTTCTGCCTCCGGTATATCAATCTCTAATTTATCTCTCCTATTTATCGACAGTACAGCAGAATGTACCTTTGGTTCTGGCCAAAACATTGAGGGATCAACCTCGAATAGAAATTCTGGCTCACCGTAAATTTTTACGGATAACGATAATAATGATTCTTTGCCAGTACCACCCGTAATTCGGCGAGCCACTTCACGTTGCACCAACGTGACGATTCTACGTGGTGCTGGTTTGGCAGTTAAAAGAATACGAATCACTGGTTGAGTGATGTAGTACGGCAAATTACCACATGCAAGATAATCCCCAGAATATCCAGCACTATACATGAGATCGGAAGGCTCTTCACCTAAAATGCTAGTGGGCACAATCGAGACGCCATTGTAATTTCTCAGCCTGTGCCGAGCGACTTCACAAAGCGCTTCGTCAATCTCAACGCCGACCACATTCGGCGATCTTTGTGCCAGGCTTTCCGTTAATCCTCCAGGTCCGGATCCGATCTCCAAGATACCAATTTCTGTTCCCTCGTATCCAGAAATAACCGCGTCAGCGATTCGGTCAAGCACTGCTTCATTTGTAAGAAAATTTTGGCCAAGTGCTTTGCGCGGAGTGACTCCAAGCCTTCTTAATGATTCCGGAGGACGACCCGGATTTGATCTATTACCTGATCTACTTTTGGATCTCTGACGAGATGAAGAGCGTTGTCGTGGAATAGTATTGCTCCAAAGTTACTTCTATACGCTACCGCATCTTATTATCCCAGTATAGGAATTCTCTTTTAGCAAAAAATATCCGTCAAGGAGGAGATGTTATGCCCGAGTCAATCGTACAGCCAAAAATTCGTGGGTTCATTTCACTAACATCACATCCGGCTGGTTGTACTGAAAATGTGGTAAGCCAAATTAAGGAAATTGAAGCCCTACTGCTTACAACGAAAACTGATAGAACTATTAAAAATGCCCTCGTTATTGGAAGTAGTACTGGCTATGGACTGGGTGCAGCACTCACAGCCTGTTTTGGTTATAAGGCAAGGACTTTGGGGGTTTGCTTCGAAAAGAGTCCCGAAGGTGTAAAAACAGGGACCGCCGGTTGGTACAATTCTGCTGCAGCCAGTCGTGCTGCGAAAAAGAATGGATTACTTTATAAAACCATTAACGGTGATGCATTTAGTGATGAAGTGAAACAACGCGTAATCACTGAGCTCCGTAATGAATATGGCCCGATTGACACTCTTATATACTCCCTGGCTGCCCCTAGAAGAAATAACCCGTCGGGTGAGCATTGGAATTCTGTCTTGAAGCCGATAGGTCAAATTTATTCCGGGAAGAGTTTCGATCTACGACAAGAGAAAATTAATCATATTGAGATTGAGCCGGCAACCGAAGAGGAAATCGATAGCACCATAAAAGTCATGGGAGGAGAAGATTGGAAAAATTGGGTATCTCTACTTGAACAAGAAAATCTGCTCGCGCCGAATTTCAAAACAGTGGCCTTCTCTTACATCGGACCTGAACTCACAAAAGCTCTTTACCGGGAAGGTACGATTGGGCGTGCGAAAGCTCACTTAGAATCCACTGCAGACACGATCCATGCGCTCGTAAATCAGAATCCAAAGCTTCAAGGTGATGGCTCCGGAGGGGCATGGATAAGTGTGAATAAAGCCGTGGTAACTCAAGCGTCAAGTGCTATACCGGTCGTAGGTCTATATATGAGCATCCTATTTCGAATCCTAAATAATCGAGGTGAAAACGAATCAACTTGTGCGCAGGGCATCAGATTATTTGCAGATCATTTGATGCGCGTCTCACCAATGAAAACTGATCAGGCGCGAAGAATTAGACTAGATAACTTTGAAATGCTTCCCGAGGTTCAAGAAGAAGTTTCAACTATCTGGGAAAACATTACAAATGACAATCTACCAGAACTTGCCGACTGGCCGTACTTTAAAAATGAATTTGCTCGCCTATTCGGATTTAATATGAAAGAAACTGACTATGACACACCTGTGGAACTTGAGGTTCCGCTAAACAGTTGATAGCAGAAATCTAAATCTACAAGACAAATTAAAATTTATTGACCAGTCTCATTTTCTGACGACAAGATGTCTTGCAGCTCAATTAACCCGTTGACCGTGGTCAATCGTGCTCGAATTTCTTCTAGAGTCGAATCATCAATACTTTCATCGAGGATCATCATACATACAGCAAAAAGTTCACGAGAGTGTATAACACCGTAACCTGTAGCCTCCGCGGCGACACGCAGGGATTCACTCAATTCTCGTTGTCGTCCGGTTATCTCTGTTGAACGTTGTCCATTAGCGATAACTAACCCTCTGGCTACTTTCGCTGATTTCTCTATCTTTGCATCGAGCCGTTGTCGCAGGGCGTAATGACCCGTCATTTCAACCATTTCCTCCGAAGCATCACACTCTACAAACAGATCAGAACCGTCATATTTAAATTCCATAGGATCTGATCGCACCGAAATTTCGTCAAATCCTAATATTTTCAGCCCTTCGCGAACAGCAAGTGAATACCGTTGTCCAGCACCCCACAACATAGCATCCAATGACTTTCGTGCGTCTAGTTCAAGCGCGGCTTGTTCCAGCGTCGCTTCAAGTGCTTGTTTCTCGGCAATGATCCGCTCATAGTTCTGGGTCAATCGATCAACCTCAGGGATTGCCAATTTTCCGACCCAATGAGGAATTTCAGTATCTATCCTACCCAGCGCATCCGAAGCGGCTATCAGTATTGCCTGAGCTTCCTTATTTGATAACCATGTGGCCCCAATACTCTTGGGAGAAGGAAGAAAAACTATGGTTCCATTCAACACCCTGAACTCTGCTCCAACGGCGGCTCCACCAGCTGATCGTAAAAACACCGATGCGTTCTTTTGAATGTCAGGATTAGTATCATCAAATCGCATCTGATATTCAACATCAGTCTCATAAGTTTCAAATACCTTGAGGAATGGATTGGAATAGTCTGATATTACGACTGCATCGCCAGCACTACCTAGCAAGGTGTGTCGATCCCAGTTAACGCCCTTGGGAGCTGGAAGTAACCAGTACGAGTCAAGCCCGTTAGACCCACCGGAAATCTTAAATGTTTGCTTGGGTGCCGCACCGAATACGACTACTACAGCTCCGTTATCAAGTGCCGCAACCAACTCGTCTCGACGCCTTTCTAGTAGACCCGCGAGCCCTAATTGATTATCGATGTCACTACCGTTGGATACTTGTTGTCCATCAAATGTTTCCCAATAACCGTCACCGTTGGTGATTTGTGTAATCACATCAAACGTTCCGGCTATGTCAATGACAATCGCATCATAATCCATCAAATTTGGCGCAGTGACAATCGAATAATTATCAAAGCGTGGATGCTGGAGCCTATGACTAAGTGACAAAACTCTCATCGCCCATACCCATCTAGCTGCACATCAATTTAATTTTAGGGTCGTGCCCTGTCATCGCATTTTAACGATTAGTAACTACTGCTGGCTAACTCAGAATCGGCACTCCTATGGCACCCAATATTACCGGGTTACCGTTGCTGTCTTCCGACCCTGGCGGGGTTAGCCGGATATTGTCGCATAGGACCGATTCATCAACATTGCCCGACAGTAATTAAATAACCCTCTCTATACTCAAAACAGGTCTTCAGCCCCGCTATAGCGGATTGCAGGCTACAGGATACCGCTAATTCCCCGCCTAGCACGACCGCCTTGATTCTAACATGCCGGTCTCGCTTGTAGCTAGAGATCATTGAACTTAGGCCGACTACACTGATTACGTGAAGCAAAATCTGATCCGCAACTTTTCGATAATTGCCCATATTGATCATGGGAAGTCTACGCTTGCGGATCGCCTAATTGAAATTACCAATTCAATCGACTCAAAAGATATGCGTGAACAGGTTCTCGATTCTATGGATTTGGAGCGAGAGAAGGGTATAACTATCAAGGCTCAGGCCGTACGTATGAATTATATCGCCCCGAACTCGACTACATATGAACTTAATCTAATCGATACTCCCGGTCATGTTGACTTCTCCTATGAGGTGTCTCGAGCACTCGCCGCTTGCGAGGGTGCACTACTCGTTGTGGATGCTACACAAGGCATTGAAGCACAAACGCTTGCAAATGTTTATCTAGCACTAGAACTCGACCTCGATCTAATCCCAGTGATCAATAAAATCGATATGCCAGGTGCCGAACCGGAACAAGTCGCTCAAGAATTAGCCGACATAATTGGCTTTGGATTAGAAGAAATGATTTTTGTCTCAGCCAAAACAGGTGAAGGAACCGACGGACTTCTAGAAGCTATTGTAGATCGGATTCCAGCCCCAAAAGGTGATGTCGACGGTCCATGTCGGGCCCTTATTTTCGATGCTACATATGATGCCTACAAGGGGGTATTAGCATACGTACGGGTGATGGAAGGCACCCTTCTTTCAAGACAAAAACTCCACTTTATGGTGCAAAATAGTAGCTTCGAAAGCGTTGAGGTTGGCTATTTCGAGCCCATGTTGAAGAAGACTGATTCACTCATAGCTGGCCAAGTTGGTTATATTGCAACCGGACTTAAGGGTGTCGCGGAGGCGCGTGTGGGCGACACACTGACAGTTGAGTCAAATCCAGCAAGCGAGCCTCTATCTGGTTATGAGCCAGCCAAGGCCATGGTGTATGCGGGTATTTATCCCTCGGATTCAGAAGATTATCCAGCACTACGAGAAGCCTTAGAACGACTAACCCTCAACGACGCAGCTCTGCAATGGCAACCAGAGACAAGTGATGCACTTGGATTTGGATTCCGCTGTGGATTTCTTGGGCTCTTACATAGAGAAATAGTGCAGGAGCGGCTAGAACGTGAATTTGATCTTGATCTCATTGCAACGGCTCCCTCTGTAGAATATGAAGTTACGTTGCGAACTAACGAAGAAATTCTGGTGGGTTCCCCTGCCAAACTGCCTACCCCAGATCGTATCGCTGAAGTGCGAGAACCATGGGCCAAAGTGTCGATCACGATGCCTGCCCGATATATCGGTGCGGTCGCAAGTCTCGTATCAGAACACAGAGGAGAGTTCGGAGAAATCGAATACATTGATCGACAGGATGGATCAACAGGGTCAGACACGTCGAGAGTACTCGCAAACTATTCTTTACCACTAGCAGAGATGCTTGTGGATTTCTTCGATACGTTGAAGTCACGTACACAGGGTTACGCCTCGATGGATTATGACATTACCGGGTATGAAGCTGCATCGGTGAGCCGACTTGATGTCCTAGTGAACGGAGAATTAGTTGATGCACTCTCTATGATTGTGCCTGCCGATGCAGTAGCAGAACAGGGTCGTAAATTGGCAAAAGCACTTAAAGAAGAAATTCCTCGACATATGTTCGAGGTCCCCGTCCAAGCTGTGGTAGGCGGAAAAATTGTCGCCCGTGAAACCGTAAAGGCCATGCGAAAGAATGTTCTTGCTAAGTGCTATGGCGGCGATGTCAGCAGAAAACGGAAGCTGCTCGAAGCACAAAAGGCTGGAAAGAAAAGAATGAAAGTACTTGGCAACGTTGAGGTGCCACAGGACGCATTTCTTGCCATGATGAAAAACCGCGGCTAAGAGATACACCACAGGTTATTCTAATTCCAAGACCTCACAAAGAACCGGGAAAATAGCCTCGCAACTGATTGCGACAAGCACATCAGTACTGCACGCTCAATTATTTGGTCATGCAGCACGAACAGTTAGCTACAAAGTGGCCTGGTTCTACCTCTTCGAGGACAGGAACCGTGTCCGAGCATTTACACTGATCTTTCTTGGTACATCTGGTTCGAAAGACGCATCCCTTTGGTGGATTTAGCGGGCTCGGAACATCACCTTCAAGAATAATACGCTCTCGATCTCGCTCAACAATTGGATCTGGAATCGGAATTGCTGAAAGCAATGCACGTGTATACGCATGTATCGGATTTAAGTACAGTTCCTCAGAATCAGCGAGCTCTACGATATGTCCCAAATACATAACTGCGATCCTGTCACTAATATGTTTTACCACTGACAGGTCGTGAGCAATAAATAGATAAGTGAGATCAAATTGTGTTTGCAAGTCCTCTAAGAGGTTCACCACCTGAGCTTGAATCGATACATCCAGCGCTGATACAGGCTCATCACAAACTATGAAGTCTGGCTCAACAGCTAGCGCGCGTCCAATACCAATACGCTGACGCTGCCCTCCGGAAAACTCGTGAGGATATCGTCTTGCATATGTTGGGTTAAGACCCACCGCGTTCAGAATATAGTCGAGACGATCACGGCGTTCAGCTCCCTTGTAGAGTCCATGGATCGCAAGAGGTTCAGAAATAATTTGCGCAACGCTCATTCTCGGATTAAGCGAAGAAAAAGGGTCTTGAAAGATCATCTGCATTCGTCGACGAAAGCGTCGCAGGCCCGCACCTTTCAATTCAGTTAGCTCTGTGCCGTCAAAGTTCACTGATCCCTCTGTGGGTCTGTGTAACTGAAGAATTGCGCGGCCAGTTGTCGATTTTCCACAACCTGACTCTCCGACCAAGCCGAGTGTTTCGCCCTTTTTGACGTCGAATGAAATGCCGTCCACCGCACGCACATCTGCTACTTTCCGCTGAACAAACAGCCCAGAAGTGACAGGGAAGTACATTCTCATTCCTTGCACCGATAGTAATGTTTCTCCAGTTTTCGCTGTCGATTGACCTTGAGTAGTTGCGCTTTCAGTAGTCACGATAAGCCTCCAATTAACCTCAGATTTTTAATCCAATATTTTTTGATTATGATGCAAGAAAATTTCCTGCTCTGATTTTTTCTTGTTACTAGTTAACATTCATACAGCACGGGCAATCTGCCACCCAATGCCCCGGCTCAACTTCAACCAGCTTAGGATTATTTTCTTTCGTAGTTGAACAATTGCAACCACCCTCTCGGGTGCACCTTGGTCTGAACGAACAACCATTTATTTCTTGAACAAGTAGTGGTGGTTGCCCTTCGATAGTAGCAAGTCGAGTATGCTCCGTATCATCAAGTCGTGGCACAGATGCCATGAGACCACGTGTATAGGCATGCTGGGGATTCTTAAAGATATCGACAGCCGAACCTGACTCAACAATCTGACCCGCGTACATAACGTTCACCCTATCGGCATATCGTGCGACCACACCAAGGTTATGTGTTATGACCAACACAGCTGTACCCAGCTCACTGGACAAGTTCGCCATGATTTCAAGAATTTGAGCCTGAATCGTCACATCAAGAGCAGTAGTAGGCTCATCCGCAATTAAAAGTTTTGGATCGCAAGAAAGTGCCATCGCAATCATAACTCGTTGTCGCATTCCTCCTGAAAACTGATGTGGGTAATCCTGAATGCGCTGTTCTGCCTCTGGAATTCCAACCATTTGCAGGAGCTCTACTGCCTTCTGGTTTGCTTCCTCATCATTCATGCCGAGGTGAAGCTGAACAGCTTCACGGATTTGTTGGCCAATCGTCAATACTGGGTTCAAGGAAGTCATCGGTTCCTGGAAAATCATAGCTATTCGGTTACCTCGGATAGCCCGCATCTCCGCGTCAGACACGTTAAGTAAGTCAAGTCCGTCAAATGTAATAGAGCCGCCAACGATTCTTCCGGGTGGGTTAGGAATCAAACGCAAGATCGACATCGCTGTCACAGACTTGCCGCAGCCTGATTCGCCGACCAGAGCTAACGTTTCTCCTTCATCGATTCCCCACGACACGCCGTCTACCGCGCGCACCGTGCCTTCATCAGTAAAAAAGTAGGTCTGTAGATCTTCAACCTCTAACAGTCTAGCCATGTAACCTCCTGCTTATGCGGCTAATAAGAGAGCCGCAATCCCCCCAAATTTATTTCTATCCGCAGAATAGTACCTCAAAATCTGCCCCGTGAGTAGTCTTTCTAAAAAAACTACTGGTACCGAAGGTGGGACTCGAACCCACACGCCTCTCGGCACGTGATCCTAAATCACGCGCGTCTGCCAATTCCGCCACTTCGGCACAACCCTATCTTAGCCGGAAACATTCGACAATGGATAGTCCAGAATGACTGGGTTAGAAGAAATCAGACTAACGAAATAGAAAATAAATCATAGGGAATACCATCGCGAATAGCAGACCGCCACACATGACTCCAATGATCCAGTTTGAGTTTTTGGGCTTTTCAAAGTAATCCGCGGTCACATCACACCAATCCTCTGTGAGATCAGGATCCAGTTCACCCTCACGCGATTCAAGCCAACCAGGTTCATTCATCTATGAGTCCTTGAAATAATCATCGACGTAAAATAACTAACTAATTAGATTTGCTAAGCTGTTATGGTAATCAATGTTAGGAATTAAAACTTGTCTGACTCAGCCATTACTCTAATAATTATGAGTATCTTTGCAATTGGATATTCATTTTGGATCGCAAGAAATGCCTATATACATGGCGTACGAAAATTTAGAATTTGGATACTAGTCGTCTCGATCTGGTGGGTGGTCGTGATCATACAACTCAGAGTTTTTTTTACTCAATAACAAATTTAACTCATGACTAGATCATTAAATTTCTACACTGTGCTCTGATTAACAATTTCTATCGGACTTATGTCAGGCGGGGAAAATCCAAGTATCTGACCATAGAAAGAAAGCTCAGATTCGAGTGTTTTTATGATGTTCGCGGCCTGCCGAAAACCGTGCTGTTCGCCTCTAAAAGTCATATAGACATGGGGTAATTTATTTTGAATTAAGCCGTCCACCATTAGTTCTGCCTGTGCTGGCGGAACTATTTGATCTTCCAATCCTTGAAAAACAATCACCGCAGCACGAATTTGATCAGCGTAGTGAATTGGAGATCGACTGACGTACACGTCTCTAGCAGCAGGATATGGTCCCATCAGTTGATCGAGATAACGCGATTCAAACTTGTGAGTCTCTGTTGCAAGTATCTCTGCATCTGCGACTCCGTAGTAGCTCGCTCCGGCCTGAAACACGTCGTGGAACGTTAGCGCGCACAAGGTAGTGTACCCTCCAGCACTACCACCCCTAATCGCCATGCGGCTTCCGTCCACATCACCTCTTTGTTCTAGGAATCTGGCAGCAGCTATGCAGTCAGCCGTGTCGAATACTCCCCACTGATTCCGCAGAGCATTTCGATAAGCACGGCCAAATCCACTACTTCCACGATAATTAACATCTACAACAGCGATTCCACGACTGGTCCAATACTGAATAGCGAGATTATATGAGGTGGAAGTTGCCGACGTAGGTCCCCCGTGGCTCATCACTAATAGAGGAGGCTTCTCATTGGGAGCACCTTGGCTATGAGCGTGCTTAGGTGGATAGAATAAAGCGAACGACTTAGCACTCTCAGTTGTATCGAACTCAATAAATTCTGCTTCGGATATAAATGAAGCATCGATAGTTGCTTCACGACTCTGCCGCAGCGTATTAATGGTATTTTCAGCTAAAGATATTGACACAAGTTCCGCTGGGACAACCGGTGACGAGCCAATAAAATAAATGACATCATTTAACACAGATACGTCTGAAATTGAACTGTAGTCGTTTTGTATTTTTTCGGGTACCGAGTCTTCGCGTCCGACTTTTATAAGAATGTCACGGTCTCTATCTTTATATGTACAAATAACAGATGAATCAGCCATGAAGTCATATGATGAGAATCCAAATTGCCAGTCCGGCCCAGCAAAATCGGCATCCAATTCGACAAGCCGAGTTATCTCTTCGTTCTCAAAGAAATAAAGGTTCCACCAACCTGAGCGGTCACTAATAAAGTGTAAGACTCCATTTGGGCTCCAAGTGGGCTGGGTAATTGATTCTTCACTTCCGCCAGCAATCAGTTTTCTGTTTGACAGGCCTCCATCACTATTAATTTGAGCCATATGAAGTTG
>CAJXBM010000036.1:0-17877 GCA_913051185.1 uncultured Chloroflexota bacterium
TTAATGCGGGCGGGACGCTACTAATTTTGTTGGGTGAGTGTTCCTTAAAATATGCGTAGTTATAGTGTTTTTCATTCTGTGCCAAAGCGCTGGCATCTTTTCAGATACATTTTTGTGGCCGCGATGGCGCTTGTAGTTATTATTTCGGCTTCGCAGACAGTAGTCTCTCAGGAATCCATGCTGGTTTCCGAAAATTCATGGATCAGAGTTCAAAATGTTGGTGATGATCCGGCGATGCTTGAAGTGTCTCATTATGACAGGTCCGGACAGACAACCGCGAGTGAGATTTGCCCTAGTGAATTCTGCTCCGCGGTTCCTTCTGGGTCGGGCTGGACTTTTTTTACGGAGACTAACCTGGATCTAGCTTCAGGCTTTTATGGTTCAACTAAAGTGACAGCGGAACAACCATTTGTCGCTGTTGCCGGAAAGGATTCGTTGACTTCAGGTATAGATGGTTGGTATTTGACTATCGGAGGCGATTCCTATTGGCAAGGAGGTGCTTCATCCAAACTTATTCTGCCTTTTGTTGAGCATACATCTGGAAAAAGTTCTGTATTACACATTCAGAACGCTAGCTCGGACTCAGCAGCATGTATTAGAATCCTTTATTTCATGGAATCGTCTTTGGATATATTTGCGCGCGAACCTGACAATCCATCGGTTCAGTGTCCGACTGGAGGGCTTTATTTAGAATCGAACGAATCAATAGTAAGAGACCGACTATCGTTTCCTTTTGAGACTGGATTTACGGGGGCTGTGACTATCGAAGCATCACCGGTTCAGATAGGAGATTTTTTGACTTCGGCCGCTGAACAGGCGATTGTGGCATCGGTAGATACGATTTCAGCTGATGGCTTATCTTTTTCCAGTTATCGAGGCTTTGCCGAGAGCGAAGCAGGTAAAGATATTGTGTTGCCGATTATTCAAAGACAAGCAACTACATTTGGGGATTTCCGTGATGAGGTTTGGAGTACGAGATTTCGAATTACTGCAGCAAATCCAAGCGTTCCGACTACAGCAAATATTTTATTCAGCGGAGCAATGCCCGACGGTACTGAATTTGAGGCAGATTACGAAGTCTCAGTATATTCGTCTATAACCTGCGATCAGAACCTGCAAGGTATCAATGGGTGTTTACCCGATCAGGTTACGTTGCCAATTGGCTTTTCCGGAACTGTGCGTATCTCCAGTGATGAAAACATAGCAGTGGTAGTTCAACGTGTTAGCGAGTCTGGAATTTCAGGAGATTACCGTGGATTCACCGCCCGCGAAGCGGGCACACAAGTTGTTCTCCCAGTAGTGAATAAGACCCTATCTCCCTGGGGCGGACATAACGGATGGAATTCTACGGTGCATGTTCAACCATTTGATGGTGGTAGCGCAACCGTGTCCTTTTTTTATTTTTCAAAAAACCTGCCCAAGGGAGGGTTTTACAGATCGGTAGGAGAGATTGTTGGAAGTAAGACAGTGCACCAAGGAGCTGATCGATTTTTACCCGATGATTGGATAGGATCACTAATAGTTGTTTCAACAAGGCCAGTTGTGGTTTTGGCTAATCTTGAAAACGCTGGATTCAAAGGTGATTCAATCATGATGTATAACGGAGTTTCTCTTGAGTAATGCGGAACCTATTGATTTGAAAAACCTTTCGCATACACAGGCAGCTTCATTGAGCTCAGTTGTTGCAAGGTATTCAGATGGTCCAGTAACTGGGATATTTACGGATGGTTCGTGCTTTGTTAACCCTGGCCCAGGTGGTTGGGGTGCTGTGCAGGTGCGTGACGATGTGATTATTCATCAGTTGTGCGGGGCAGATCTTCAGACAACAAATAACCGTATGGAGTTAACTGCCATGATTGCCGGGTTGCAGATGATTAATTTTGATGACCAAGTTGAAATTTATAGCGATAGTCAGCTTGTGGTTAACACGTTGACCAACTGGGCAGTTGGCTGGGCGGCAAGAGGTTGGCGGAGAAAGACCGGTGAGATCGCAAATCTTGATCTTGTTCAGGAGGCCTATGCACTTTTCCTAGAGAGACCGGGCGCAGAAATAAAATGGATTAGGGCTCATCGAGGATCAAAGTGGAACGAATATGCGGATGCTCTGGCATCGCTGTACATGGAAAATATTAGGGAATAGGATTTAGGAGCAATGTTTGCTTAATGGTCGGCAGGCTTATAAATACTTAGACTATGGAGTAACGTTTACAAGTAGACGCCAATTACGGGGGTAGGGGCGTGACAGATTCAGGCAATCTTGTTCGATTGATAGCGATTGACGCTGGTAATACCAGCGTGGCGATTGGTATTTTTGAGAACGAATCTCTAGTCACCACTTTTCGAGTAGCTTCAAATCAGGACAGATTTGAAGACGAGTGGACTGTCTATATTGACGGTCTTTTACGATCGAGCGGCGTCAATCCGGATTCCCTTACGGCTGCAGCTATCTCCTCCACAGTTCCACAATTACAGGATAAATTCAAAAATATATGTGAGTCACACTTCAATGTGCCACTTTTAGTCATTGATCCCGCAGTTCCAATGGGTCTCGAGATAAAATATCAAGATGCGAGCGAGATTGGACCCGATCGGATACTGCATGCAGTTGCCGCCTTGGAAGTCTACGAACCTCCCATAGTTATTGTCGACTTGGGAACTGCCTGTGTGTTTGACGCGATCGATGCTGAAGGGGCATATGTGGGCGGTGCGATTGCGCCTGGTATTGGATTGGCGTCAAATGCATTATTTGATAAAGCTGCTATGTTGCGAACGGTGAAGTTAGATGCTCCAGAAACCGCAATTGGCAACACAACTGCACATGCATTGCAATCAGGTATCTGTCTTGGATATGGCGCACTTGTGGATGGAATGGTGGGGAAGTTTAAATCTGAGCTTGGTGGATCAGTGACGACCATAGGGACTGGTGGCTATATAGATTTGGTCAGATCGGCCGTACACAGCTTTGATGTTATTGAGGAAGATTTGAATCTGAAAGGACTCCGGATACTGAACGAGCGAATGAGCGGAGAAAATCGTGGCTGAACAAAGTACTTACCAAACAATCAATCATGATCCCCTGCATGGCAAGAATATTGTGCTCGGGGTAACGGGCTCTATTTCCTGCTATAAGGCGCTTGATATTGCTAGTAAATTGGTTCAGGCAGGTGCTCATGTCGATGTAGCACTAACCCAAAGTGCGACCGAATTTATTCAGCCTTTAGCGTTCAAGGCGATTACGAATAGACAGCCATACGTGAATATGTTCAGTCTTGATGCCAAAGATGGGGAGTCACACGTTGAGCTTGCAAGGCGGTGTGACGCAATGTTAATTGCTCCGCTTACTGCCACGACTTTGGCTAAACTTAGTCATGGTTTAGCGGATGATTTTGTAGCATTGACGGCTCTCGCTACAGAGAGACCTCTTTTGGTAGCTCCAGCAATGGATTCCCAAATGTGGATGAATCCAGCAACTCAAGACAATGTAAGAAGTCTGATTCAGCGAGGCGTGCAAATTATTGGTCCGGCGGAAGGCCGACTCGCTTCAGGACGTACCGGAGTAGGAAGACTAACGGATCCGCTGCGTGTAGTTGATGAACTTCGATATCGATTGGCTCGAGAACTGGGTGATCTTTCATCACTAAAGATAGTTGTCACTGCTGGAGGTACACGCGAAGCAATAGATCCTGTGCGTTACGTAGGAAATAGATCCACTGGGAAAATGGGCTACGCGGTTGCGGAAGCAGCCAGAGATAGAGGAGCGTCTGTTAGCGTAGTCACGACTGTAGATAGGCCACCGGCAGCGGGAATTCGCGATGTTCGCATCGAGAGTGCCGCGGAGATGCTCGAGGCCGTGCGGCAAGAATGTGAAACTGCTGATGTATTGGTTATGGCCGGAGCAGTCGCAGACTATCGTCCAATGAATGTCGCTGATCAGAAAATTAAAAAGGCAGAATCCGATTTGTCTAGTATGACTATTCAACTCGAAGAGACTACGGATATCATTGCCTCAATTGACAGTCGGCAGAAGACAGGTCGACTGGTTAAGGTTGCATTTGCAGCAGAGACTCAAGATCTCATTAACAATGCGCGGAGGAAAATTCAAGCCAAGGGGGCTGACTTCATTGTTGCAAATGACGTCAGTGCTGCGGACTCAGGTTTCGCTGTTGATACCAATAAGGTAACTATTCTTGATGCATCTGGTTCGGAAGAATCGCTGCCGGTATTGTCTAAATACGAAGTTGCGAACGTTATTTTAAGTAAGGCCTTGCCGCTGATAGGCTCCGAGTAATAAGTTACTCTCTTACGTCAATGTTACGCAGCCTTTTCTTTCGCATAGCTGTTGGCTCTATATCAAGAGGGCTTTTTGCATTCACAGCGTCGTTTCTGTGTGCATAAGCAGCAGCAGCAATCATGGCTCCGTTATCGGTACAGAGATTTGGAGGAGGTATTCGCAATTCGATTGATATGTGTTCAGCTAGAACCTCTCTTAAACGTCGATTTGCGGCAACGCCGCCCGCTACCAATACTGATTTCACATTTTCTTTTTCAGCCAAATTACGAGTTTTTTTAGCAAGAACATCACAAACTGATTCCTGAAATGCCCAAGCGATCTCGGCCGAGGCTGGATGATCATTTTCTTTTAGAAGATTCAAGACTGCCGTTTTCAATCCTGAAAACGAGAAGTCATTAGTGCCGCGAAGCCAAGCGCGAGGTAGTTTAAGTTGCCGTTCATGGGCTGTTTCGGCGAGAGCTGACAGAGGAGGGCCACCTGGATAAGGAAGCCCAAGAAGACGTGCCACCTTATCAAATGCCTCACCTGCTGCGTCATCTCGAGTAGACCCAAGTCGAACGAAAGTATTATTTTCTTCAATACGAATTAGCTCGGTATGTCCACCGGAAACTACTAAGGCAAGGGCTGGAAGTGGCGGAGGGCTTTCGTTTAGCCAGCATGCACGAATATGTCCTTCGATATGATCTACCGGAATTAGTGGAATGTTTCTACTGTATGCAAGGCCGCGTGCTGCATTGAATCCTATGAGTAAAGCACCAGGCAAGCCTGGTCCGTTTGTCGCACCAATCGCATCTATATCATTCCAGTTGCATTCTGCATCAAGCATCGCCTGTTCTATGACGGGCACAATTGCCTGCAAATGCGCTCTAGCTGCCACTTCCGGGACTATTCCACCGGTTGTTTCATGAAGATTAATCTGAGATGCGACCACAGATGAATGCATGAAGTGTCCGTCACGGACCACTGAAGCCGCAGTTTCATCACAAGATGATTCGATACCTAATATATTCATATTAAAGTTATTTTGCCGTGTTTTTGGAACAGGCGCTAATGTCAGTGAAAGGTTCTAATGGCAAGAGATAGTGTGGCTCAAGTTCGGACTATTGTGTTGGACTGGCATCAGGATCATTTTGTTGAGTTCCCGTGGAGAACGTCCAAGAATCCCTACCATTCTTTGGTGGGAGGATTTTGTACGCAACAGACACAGATGTCGCGTGCACTCGAGACGCATACGCGGTGGTTGAATGCGTTCCCCACAGTGGCTGATTTAGCCGCAGCCGAGACGTCACAGGTCATTCGCGTATGGGGTAAAACCGGATACCCGAGAAGAGCGGTGCACTTGCAGCAAGCAGCACAACAGTGCGTTGAAAGATTCGGCGGTCAGATTCCGAGTGAACTTGAAGACCTTCTGTCTTTGCCTGGCGTAGGGCCATTCACTGCTGAAATTGTGAGGTGTTTTGGGTTCGGACTTGAGGTAATAACTACAGACACAAATATCGTGCGAATATTCGGGCGAATTTTCCAAGGAGATTTGCAGCCTATTAAAGACACGGGCAAGGACACTATAAAAGAACTTTCTGCTCAGTTTGTCGCTTTAGGTCATACCAATCTCATCAATCCTGCATTGATGGATTTTGGCGCAGCTGTATGTACTGGACGTCCCAAGTGCGAAAGTTGTCCAGTGTCGCATATTTGTAAGGCGGTGACCAAGTTCAGAAGTGGTCAAGTACCCAAACCTCAACGAAGAAATAAGGTTTATGCCGGCAGTGATCGTGAATGGCGAGGGAAGATTTTGGAGATACTTAGGCAGTATTCGCGCCCTGTTTCGGAGAAGAAAATTAAGAAGATTTTAAACTTGGAATCCGAAGAGCAAACCGAGCGGTTATTAGCCGGTCTAGAAAAAGATCTTTTAATATCGCGTGAGAAACATCTAGTAAGGCTTGGTTAAAAAAATTGCTAGTAACCGGTTAGGTGTGAAAAGCAATTTTTGGCTTTACTATGTGACTTCGGATTGCTGAATTAGGAAGCGGAAGGCATTTGAATTATGAAGCGCGAGACTTGGAAATTGCGCCTGATGGCGCACAGATACGGTCGCAAAATAAGAAAAAATGCTAGTGGCTCTGCATTTGCAACCACCTCTGTAGGCAAACGAGTACTTGGGAGTTCGGGCGCGAACTCTGCTTCAGCGACGGAGTCCGAGAATACTCCTGTCGCAACTACAACTGAGAAGGTCATCAATCAACATTTGGTGCAGCATGTGGTGGCAGTAAAAATGTTTAGCAGAACGTTCCCAACATCAAATGTGTGGATTTTGCATGATGGTAATGAAGCTGCACTTATTGACTCTGGCTACGGAGATGCCCCATCGATCGATGCGAGACGGGAATATTTTGCAAAGGATTGGGCCGATACAAAATTTGTAAGAATTGCGATGACTCATCATCACTTTGATCACTCAAGTGGCGGAAGGCAACTTCGAGATATTCTTCGCGCTGATACGGCAATTCATCCATTGGATGAAGCGCTGCTTCATACGCCACTTGGACCCGAAGAAGGTAATGAAGATTTGCCCGATGACAAGGTGATCACAGATCGCGCAGACGTATGGAAAAAAGAGGCTTTCGAAACACCTATCGATGTCACGATGGCGGATGGTGAGCAATTTAAAGTAGGAAGTTTAACCGTGACCGCAGTTCATACGCCGGGTCATACAGCTGGTCATAACTGTTATTACGTGGAGGAAACCGGGCAATTATTCACGGGTGATAATATCTTGGGCGTTGGAACTAGTGCTATCGGCCCCCCACCTTCTGGCAATATGGGAAATTATTTGGATTCTTTGAGAAGAATGCAAGAGCTTCAAGCTAAGTTGTTTGCGCCTGGACACGGTCCTGTGGTTACCGCGACAGCGGCAAAAGTGCAGGAACTTTTGGATCATCGTGAGATTCGTGACAGGCAGATAATCGACATCGTTGAAAAAGGCTATGACACAGATCAACGAATTCGTCGTGCGCTATATCCAGAAATTCAGAAAGGCCTTCGTCGAGCGGCTCATGGTCAGGTCAGATCTCATGTCGCCAGAATGGTCGGCCAGGGGATTATGGAAGTGGACGAGTCAGAAGACGGTTCTGTCTGGACAATTCGTCTGACGAAATAGATTTCGGAATAAGTCTTAATAGTTTGAGACGTTCATATCTCTGGGGTAGACCCCTGTAGCAGAGTAGACTGCCCGTTCAGCTATATTTGTTGCTCTATCTGCTATTCGCTCGATATTGTGAGAAACCCACTGAAGATGAGTACTCGGCAGGATGGTTTGCGGATCGGCCACCATTATACCTATTAGCTCCTCGTATACACGATCGTAAATGGCATCCACTGCATCATCAGCAGCGTTTACTGCGTACGCTTTTTCAGGATCGGCATCAACGAAAGCTTCAACCGCGTTACGGAGCATATCGCGAGCTTTTGATGCCATAATTGGGAGGTCTATCAAGGGTTTGACGAGCGGTTCATCCTGCATCGTGATTGTTATTCGAGCTATGCCCTCCGCGTGATCTCCCATTCTTTCTAAATCAATCATCACGGATGAAACTGAGACGATTACGCGAAGATCTGTCGCTAAGGGCGCTTGCTGAGCGAGTAATTTGAGCACCTCGTCTTGAGTTTCGTAGTTAAGCTCGTCAATTACTGAATCTCCATCAATCACCGTTTGTGCCAGAGCTACATCACGTTCTATGAGGCTTTGCATAGCTCGGTCAAGTGCCCTGTCTACATGCGAGCTCATTTCTAATACCGAATCCAGGGCACCCTTGATTTGCTTTTGAAACTCTTCTCTTGGCACTTGTTGACCTCGCTATATTTTGCTAATTGCACCAATAGGGTGAATAAGTGTAGACGAATATTACCACTATAAAATAAATTTGAAAATTGTTAACGAGTAGGCTTATCGATAATCATTTGTTAACAATTGCCCCCCATTATGTAGAAGTATCAGTTTCAGAGATGAAATTAGGTTACTTGGTGTAATAACCAACTTGAAATAAAGAATTTGGAAAGTAGAAAAGATTGGGGTAAAAAAGAGTGAGTGTGTTCAACTCTTCATTAATGCTAAGGGACTTAGTTATTTTGTCGGTGGTCGTTTTTTTTATGTTGTCGATGGCTGCTTGTGGCAGTTCAAGTGATAGCTCGGTGTCGAACCTCTCTGGAGCGATTGCGATCGATGGTTCTTCAACTGTATATCCAGTCACTGAGGCGGTAGCTGAGGAATTTCAGATCGCAAATCCGGACACTCGTGTCACGGTCGGTGTATCTGGTACAGGTGGTGGATTCACGAAATTCTGTGTGAGTGATACGGATATTTCTGGTGCATCTCGTCCGATTAAGGACAACGAACGTGAGCTATGCGCCGAAAATGGTGTCGAGTTTATCGAGCTACGTGTAGGACTTGACGGTTTAGCCGTGGTGAAGAACAAGGACAATAACTATCTAAACGATTTGTCAATGGATCAATTAGCCAAAGTTTGGGGACCAGCATCTGAAGACAGTGTGATGAAGTGGAGTCAGGTAGATTCCTCATTTCCGGCTGAGGATATTGATCTGTATGGACCTGGTACGGATTCAGGTACATTTGACTTTTTTACTGAAGAAGTAAATGGGGAAGGTGGTGCATCACGTGGCGACTACACTCCGTCAGAAGATGACAATGTTCTTGTAACCGGTATTGCAGGTAATGAGCACTCCATGGGCTATTTTGGGTATGCCTACTATGCAGAGAACATGGACGTGCTTGGCATTGTAAAAGTCAATGGTGTCACTCCAAGCAATGAGACCGTCAGTAACGGTAGCTACGCACTCTCTCGCCCACTTTATATCTATGTGAGCATCAACTCTCTCCAGAAAAAAGAACAGGTTCTGGAGTTTGTTCGTTATTACCTGTCTGACGAGGGAATTGCAATGGTTATTGAGGTTGGATATTCCAATGTGCCTGTAGATGAGCTTGAAGCATCACGGAGGACTGTAGAAGAATCGGTTCAATAAAAGAGTTCACTGACTTAGCTAGAGTAGCGAGTGGCCCTCAGCATCCGCTACTCTTTTTTTGGTTATAATTCATTGGACGCAGCACGAAATTGAAGTCATCAAGTAGGTATTATCTCGCTTGGGATTAAATACGGTGGGGGTTATGTCGATAGAGGTAAATCCACTTGAGCGGCGTTACCGCCAAAACTTCCGGAGCAACATCGGTGGCCATTTAATTGGTGCGATTCTGTTTTTATGTGCCGGTGTGACTGTGGTCACCACCATAGGCATAGTCGCAATTCTTTTTATTGAGGGATTGTCTTTTTTTACTGAAGTCAGTGCATTCGAATTTTTTACTGGAACCAAATGGACGCCGCTTTTCACGTCAAAAGGTTTTGGAGTTCTTCCTCTGGTATCTGGTACGCTTTTGATTGGTATTGGAGCCGCTCTTGTGGCGCTGCCACTAGGAACGCTGACGGCTATTTATCTCTCAGAATATGCATCTCCTCGGGTTCGATCGATTTTGAAGCCGTCAGTTGAGGTGCTTTCAGGAATACCGACAGTTGTATATGGTTATTTTGCGTTAACGTTCATTACTCCTTTTATTAAAGACTACATTTGGCCTGATGCAGGGCCTTATATGGCAATCTCGGCGATTATTGTTGTTGGGATTATGATCGTGCCCATTATCGCCTCGATCTCTGATGATGCATTACGGGCGGTTCCGAAGGAATTGCGTGAGGCCGCATATGGAGTTGGCGCAAACAGACTCGAGGTAACAACCCGAGTTGCGTTTCCTGCTGCACTTTCTGGGATAGTTGCTTCATATATTTTGGCTATTTCTAGGGCGATAGGAGAAACTATGGCAGTGACCGTAGCTGCGGGTGCCAGGCCAAATTTGACGGCCAATCCTTTCGAGGCCGTGCAGACGATGACCGCCTATATAGTGAGCGTTTCATTAGGTGACACTCCACACGGGACTATAGAATTCAAGACTATTTTTGCTGTTGGGCTAACTCTATTTTTTATGACATTAGTTATGAATTTAATTTCTGCCCGAATTACAAGACGATTTAGGGAGGTCTACGATTGACTGATCTCTCAGGTATCTCTGGAACCGACACTAAACCTCATGACGCAATGTTCAAAACCAGTCTCGCACTCCGGCATTTTCGGGGTCGCGTTTTTTACGGGGTGTGCTTGGCCGGCTCGTTAGTCGGAATTTTATTACTAATAGTTTTGATGAACGATATTCGACAGGATGGATTTGAGTACTTCACCCGTCATTTTTTTACGAATTATCCGTCTCGCAAACCTGAGATTGCTGGCTTCAGGGGTGCAATCATGGGAACTTTGTGGGTGATGACGATCGTCGCGGCTACCGCATTTCCGATTGGAGTTGGCGCAGCTCTTTATTTAGAGGAATATGCGAAAAAAAATCGACTGACGAGTTTAATTCAGACTAATATTTCGAACCTTGCAGGCGTTCCTTCGATTGTCTTTGGTATTTTAGGACTTCAGTTATTTGTGAGGGGAACTATCGGGTATGGGCCGGCAATTTGTATAGGCGAGAGCTGCGGTTTTGGTCGATCTGTGATGTCGGGTGCTCTCACGCTTACGTTGCTCATACTTCCAGTGGTCATTGTGGCGTCGCAGGAAGCGATAAAGTCGGTACCTCCCTCAATACGTGAAGCGTCTTATGGCGTAGGCGCCACACGCTGGCAAACAGTTTCGTCTCATGTTTTACCCCAGGCGATGCCAGGCATAATGACGGGAATGATTTTAGCTTTGTCTAGGGCTATAGGTGAGACAGCACCGATTATTATGATTGGTGCATTGACCTTTGTGGCGTTTTCCCCGGAGACCCCCCTCGATCCATTTACCGCGATGCCAATTCAGGTCCTCAATTGGGTGTCTAGACCGCAAGCTGAGTTTCACGATTTAGCTGCGACTGGGATTGTGGTTTTGCTTATTACCCTGCTCACTATGAACACCCTGGCCGTAGTTTTAAGAATTAAGCTTGGTAGGGAAAGTGCTCGATAAAATAGTGATCGTGTTTAGGTAACGAAATGTATAGTGGTGATGGTGATTCTATGGTGGAAGCGACGGAAGAAAAGAGATCTGAAAGTCCTATGAATGTCGAAGAGCAAGAACAAGCAACAGTCTCAGTTTCACCTAGTTCTACCGAGACTAATTTTGATATGCAAGATGAGGACTCTCCTGCTATACGTATTCAAGACTTAAGTCTCTGGTACAGCGGAGTACAAGCTGTGGACAACGTCTCCCTGGATATCCCAGAGAATCAAGTGACTGCTTTGATTGGTCCTTCTGGCTGTGGAAAGAGTACGCTACTTCGATGTATAAACCGCATGAATGATTTGATCGCAGGGGTAACCATCGAGGGTGCCGTTCAGATTCATGGCGAAAATATATATGAAAATGACGTTGATCCAGTTTCAGTGCGACGAAATGTCGGAATGGTTTTTCAAAAACCTAATCCCTTCCCGAAGAGTATTTACGACAATGTTGCCTTTGGAGCCAAGGTAAACGGGTATCGAGGTGACATGGATGAATTAGTTCGAGAATCTCTTGAACAGGCTGCTCTGTGGGATGAGGTGAGTGATAAGTTAAATGAAAGTGGTCTGGCCTTGTCCGGTGGTCAACAACAGCGATTATGTATAGCGAGGGCAATTGCCGTTAAGCCCGAGGTTATCTTGATGGATGAACCATGTTCCGCTCTGGATCCAATCGCGACGCAGAGAATTGAAGATTTAATGCGTGAATTAAGATCGACGTATACGATCGTGATCGTTACTCATAACATGCAGCAGGCTGCAAGAGTCTCAGACAAGACTGCATTTATGTTGGCTGGCGAGGAGCGTGTTGGTAGATTGGTTGAGTTTAATCAGACGCAGGAAATTTTTACGAATCCTTCAGATAGTCGCACGGAAGACTACATTACCGGAAGATTTGGCTAGTAAGAGTGCTCCGATGATTTTGCTAAAAACTATTATGCCTTTGCGCTGAGTATTCAAATGAACGGTCAGAGTCAGTCCAAATACCTGCTATTAGTAATCCTATGTTTCGTTTCTATAGGACTGGGCAGTATTTTTTTTACGGGTGATCCAGCTCTTAAATTATTAATATTGCTGATAGTCGCGACGGCTTTTGCAATTATTCCGATTAGATATTTACGATCTGAATCAAGGGGCATGATTGATTCAAAATTGGCGCGAGAACAGATCGAGGCGCTTGAGTATCTCTTCGACCTTGAAACTTTGACACCGGTTGTCTTTTTAAAATTAATTGAGCCTATGCACGAAGGTATTATCGTGGTTAGGGGCTCGGCCGATGCGGGGGAGGTGTTCGTAGCTAATTCGGCCGCAGCTCAGATGTTAGATCGTGAACGATCACAGATGTCAGGTTCGTCGCTTATTAGAGCGTCCCTAGATGCATCTTTACTTGAGGTCGCCAGAAGGGCAGACAGCATACCGGAGGAAGTGACCTTACCGGGTGGTCGGATACTCAATGTATCTTGTACCGCTCTTAGTCATCCCAATTTTATGACTCATAAATCAGACGAGGTAGTAGAAGGCTTAATTCTTTCCCTACAAGATTTGACTGATCAGCGAATTGCAGAACGGTCACGTTCAGAACTCATAGCGAATGTGTCACACGATCTACGTACGCCCATCACTGCAGGTCGATTATTGGCTGAAACTATCGAAGCTGGCGTGAGTGATGAAAAGCTTCGTAAGAAATTTCATCGAAGCCTTTTGGGGGAATTGAATAGATTAAGCAGAATGGTAGAGAGGTTAGTCAAATTATCCAGAATTGAAAGCCATGAAGATGAATTTACAATGCTCAAATTTCCCATTGAAGAACTTATCGTGACCGTTTTAGATAATATGTCCACAATAAGTTCGGCCGCTGAAATTAGTCTCTTGCAGAGCGAGGATACCGAGATGTTTTTGGCGAATGACCCTGAGATGGCGGGTGACTTTGATAGGTTGGTGGAGGTTTTTGCTAACCTTATAGATAACGCTATCAGTGTGTCGCCCAAAAACTCAACCATAGTAATTAATGTTTTTTCGGTTGGTGAAATCGATTCGCAACGGGAGGTGGTGTTCGAAGTAATTGATCAGGGGCCGGGTGTGCCGCCAGCCGACCGAACACGTATTTTCGAGCGATTTTATACGGGCGACGCTTCGCGTAATTCTCAAAACGAGGGCTTAGGACTAGGCCTTTCGATCGCAAGACATATTGTTCAGAGACATGGTGGGGAAATTAGCGTTCATAACGGAGTAAGCGGTGGCGCGATTTTCACCTTCAGGCTTCCTCAGGGCGCTTCGTCAGCAAAAACGGTATGAGATTGCTTACGGCATGAATTTGTAGCCAACTGATCGAACGGTGATAATTCGCGTTGGTATAGCAGGATTCACCTCAAGTTTTTTCCGTAGCCATCGAATATGCACGTCAACAGTTCGAGTATCTCCTCGGAATTCATATCCCCAAACTGATTCAAGTAGTAATTCACGACTCAGGGCCTGACGCGGATGTCTCATAAAAAACTCGAGGAGTTCAAATTCCCGCGGTCGTACTTCTAATAACTGCCCATCAAGTTTTATCTCGTGTGCAATAGTATCCAGCTCTATACGTTCCGTTTTGATAATCGGTGCAACATTGCTACCTTCTGCTTTTTGATCTGCTCGGTAAGCAACTGAGTCTTCCTGAGCCGCGAGGAGTTCTGTTTCTAGCTTTGTAGATCTGCGCAGCAGCGCACTGACGCGAGCTCTCATGAGCCTCATTGAGAATGGCTTGGTTATATAGTCGTCGGCGCCACAATCGAATCCATTAAGCACATCGATTTCGGCATCTCGAGCAGTCATCAGGATTATGGGCTGATCTAGCTCGTCCTTCAGGAGTCTGCAAACGTCTAGACCTGACATATTGGGAAGCATGATGTCAAGCAAAACAATGTCAGGGCGTAATTTTCTCGCGGCTTCAAGACCATCGGTACCATCCGAGGCCGTATCGACTTTATATCCCTCAGCTTCGAGGTTATATACGACGGCTTCTAAAATTACAGGATCATCTTCAACGACTAATATTTTCTTTGTCACCACTTAATTTTAGTACTTATATGGGTCTGCTGGAAAAGTGAATGTAAAAATTTTGTAAAAGATTGTGAATTTATTAACATGCGAATTTGACCGCGGCACTCAACATGATTTTCCTAATTACCCGAAATAAAGCTATTCCACCAAAGACCAGCCATGCCAATTAATGCGACAGCTGTTGCTATCAGCACATCTTTTTTAGAAATCATTTACGTTGAACCATCCTATGTATCAATTTTTTGCAGAGCTCTTATAGATGTTTGGTATAAATAAACCAGATACGCGTCACATTCGTAATGGGTACGCCTCGTAATGAAGCTTTCTCATCGGTTATGGGTCTAGCCAAGAGAAAGGCGATTTCCTTTTCAAAGAATCCCCAGGTGCTTTGCTCTGCTTGTCAGTTCTGACCTATGGTCAGGGTGGGCAATGCTTATTATTTCTCTTGCTCTCTGCCTATCTGTTTTACCTTGTAACGATGCGATTCCGTATTCACTCACAACTATATCCGTTAAGAATCTTGGGACGCCTACTCGTGCTCCTGCATCAAGTTCAGGGACGAATCTCGAATTTTCGTCAGAGAGGCTTGGTAAAACGTGAATTGAGCGTCCACCATCGGCGTAAAGTGCTCCAATTACAAACTCGAATTGTCCCCCTGGTCCTGTGATCTGGTCTCGTCCCACAGAATCGAACACTACTTGTCCTGTGAGATCTATCATGGTGGCAGTATTTATAGCGGTCATTTGTCGCTGAGTAGCAATAACGCTTGGGTTGTGAATATAGTCGACACCATAAACTTCCCAGTCAGCATAATTTTGGGCCACTATTTCTATGTCTTCTGGCTGAGCTGGCAGGAGTGTGACACACAGTTTTCCTATGTCTCGACTTTTGTTTGATCCGTTTATTACCCCTGCCGCGTATAGCTGTGCGATTCCAGGACTCGTTAACTCCGAGTGATATCCGAGGTCTTTCTTATCGAACAGGTGTGGAGTAACTGCATTTGACGCAAGTCCGACTCCGATTTCTAACGTGTCACCGTCGTTTACTAAACTTGCCGTCAGTGCCGCTGCTACATCGATAGCTTCAAGATTTACTGGTGTTCTCTCAGGTCGTGCAGGGGCCTTGGGTGACTCCCCATCCGGAATTATCACAAAATAGTCGATTAGGTCACTATCTATGAAATTGTCACCGGCTGTACGGAGCATATTTTCCTGAACCTCGGCCACGACTAAGCCACACTTCTGAATGTTTATTTTGTTATCCCACAAACCGATACCAAAGCCTGACGTATTGTTCTCATCGGGAGTAGTCATATGGAAAAATCCTATATCCGGATTGGGTATTTCTCTCGAATATCTAAAATGATCAGTGAAGACAGTTCCTGGTGTGTAGTGCAGATGCTTGCGCTGCCAAGTGCCTCGAGTTCCTGGCGTAAGATAACCGGACCTGAACTCAATGTGCCTATTATCGTTGTTATCAAGTGCGATGTGATCCCAATCATTCATGTCACGCATAAGGTCACCGTATATGACTACATTGTTGAGTTGTGTTGATCGCGAATGAATATATTGAGCCAGGTACCATGGGTCTGAAGGTAGTGCGCCAAAATGGACGAACATATTATCTTTGACGAGTAGAGCTGCACTTTCAGGCGATATAATTTTTTCCTTGTATTGAGTTTTCCAGTCGAACATAGGTATCCCTCATACTCTTGGTCTTTGTTCAGTTAGAATACTAGATTGAGTGAGCTGAGGTTAAAGGTCAGTTTCATTTTTAGTTTTAGGATTTCTGGATCGTTTGGGAATATTAGGATTCTTTGTAGCCTAAATCTCAGGGAGATAAATATGCGAATGTCTCAATTATTTGGAAAAACTTTACGTGAGCAGCCGAGCGATGCTGACACTGAATCGCATGCGCTTCTGATCAGAGCTGGATTTGTCTCGCAACTCATGTCAGGTGCATACTCGTTTTTGCCGCTTGGCAATAGGGTGCGTCTGAAAATCGAAAATATAATTAGGAATGAGATGGATTCCGCCGGCGCTCAAGAAATACTGATGCCGGCTCTGCAACCTCTTGAACTTTGGGATCAATCCGGCAGATCGGCCACGATGGGGGAAGTACTTTTTCAGTTAGCTGACAGGCGATCTAGGGCGTTAGTGTTGGGGCCCACTCATGAGGAAGTGGTGACGGATCTGTCGGGAAAATTTATCTCTTCGTACAGGGATTTACCGTTGACTCTATATCAAATGCAGACGAAATTTCGAGATGAGGCGAGGCCTAGGGGAGGACTTGTTCGAGTTCGAGAATTTACGATGAAGGATGCGTATTCTTTTGATTTAACAGACGATGACTTGAGTATTTCTTATCAAAAAATGTTCGATTCGTACGAGAAAATTTTTTCGCGTTGTGGTGTACCTGTTGTGGCGGTGGATGCTGATTCCGGCGCAATAGGTGGTAAGGGCTCTCAAGAATTTATTTTCTTATCGGAAAATGGAGAAGACACGATAGCTCAATGTGATAACTGCCATTACGCGGCAAATCTAGAAAAAGCTGTATTTCTAAGGGAGAACTCAAGTGATGCAGTAATGTTGGACCTTGAAAAAATTGAAACACCGGGTACAACGACTATTGTTGAGTTGGCAGCTTTTCTAGATATAGAAGAAAGGCATACGGCAAAAGCTGTGATGTACATGGCAACTCCTCATAGTGGCGGTGATGAGATTCCAGTTCTTTCCATTGTGAGAGGCGATCTTGAGATAAGTGAAGTGAAACTGTCAAACACTTTAGGTGGTGTGGATCTTAGGCCGTTGATGGAAGATGAACTGTTAAGCCTAGGATTAACTCCCGGATTTACGTCTGCAGTTCAATTAGAAAGTTCGACTCAGGTTGTAGCGGACGAATCAGTTGTTACAGCAAGGAATTTGGTGGCTGGTGGCAATCAAAAAGATTGGCACTATAAGAATACAAATTATGGGCGTGATTGGCAGGCTTCTGTTACTGGAGACATTGCAGAGGTTACAGAGGGTGCGCTGTGTAGTAATTGTTCTGGCGGGAAGCTATCTCTGTCTCGAGGTATCGAGATGGGGCATGTATTTCGACTTGGTCAAGTTTATTCTGATGCGTTTGGGGTGGTGGTACAGGATTCGGCAGGCCACTCAATTACACCGACAATGGGTTGTTATGGAATAGGTGTGGGACGTATTTTTGCAGCAGCCTCAGAGGCGGGTGTTAGTGAAAATGGACTCAAGTGGCCTATCTCGATCACGCCATATCACTGTTCTTTAGTGGCACTGGGCTTTGATAAAGACGACGCAATTCGTGAAGATGCCGAGCTCCTTTATCGAGAGTTAACCGAGGCAGGAGTCGAAGTTCTGTTTGATGATAGGGGCCTGCGACCCGGAGTAATGTTTAATGACGCTGATTTGATAGGAAATCCGATTAGGCTGACAGTAT
>CAJXBM010000037.1:0-16847 GCA_913051185.1 uncultured Chloroflexota bacterium
CAGGGCGATGTTTCTGTCGAGGACGAAGCCAGAGCGTTAGTCGCAGCTGCGGAGACTGAATTTGGACAAGTTGACATCCTTGTAAACAATGCAGGCGTAAATCGTGACAAGACGGTACAACGACTAACAGGTGATGCATGGCGTGAAGTAATCGATACCAATCTCTCCTCCTGCTTCTACACCACTAATGCTGTTTTAGACGGAATGCGGGAGCGAAGTTTCGGAAGAATAATCCAAATATCCTCGATAATCGGTCAGATGGGTAACATCGGACAATCGAACTATGCGGCTTCTAAAGCTGGCATGATCGCCTTCACAAAAAGTACTGCGAAAGAAGTGGCTCGATTTGGAATAACCGTCAATGCCGTCTGCCCAGGATTTGTTGAGACCGATATGGTCGCGGCTCTACCCGATGAAATCAAGCAGTCACTTCTCTCGAATATACCTCTGGGGCGTTTTGGCACCGCGGAGGAAGTCGGAGAAACTGTTGCGTTTCTTTGTGGTCCGAGCGGAGGATGGTACACGGGCTCCCAGCTAACCATGAATGGTGGCCAATACATGTAGGGGATATGCACATCACCAAAGCGTATTGACAATCAAAACGTTATACAGCTAGGTTAGTTACAGACGGCAATTGCTTATTAGGCTAAGCAGTAGAGATATCCTCCTGAATATATGAATGAAACTCGCGAACAAATATTGAATCTTATTGAGTCTGAAGAACTCTCAGCGATTGAGATAGCAGAATCACTAAACTTGTCCGCGGGTGCCGTGCGCAGACACTTAGATCTCTTGGTGGCTGATCAATTGATCACGTCGCATATTCCACGACAAGACAATACAAGAAAAGCAGCACGTGGGAGGCCTACAAGTGTGTTTCGGCTCTCCGACACATCAGAAATGCTCAAGTCAGCAATGGACTATCGACGCTTGCTGGCCAGAATCGCACGAGCACTCGAATCTTTTACAGATATAGAAGTTAGTGGAAAAGATGGCACTGAAATCCTTGAACTTGTATCAGAACGATTAGCTGATCTAGTAGCGGCTGACTACGCCCCGAATATGAGAGCAAAGACTTTTGAGGCAAAGCTTGTAGAAGTTGTCTCATTGCTTTCAGAAGAAGGGATACTCAGATCAATACGAACTGACAAAAAGGGTTTTATTCTGTCCACTCCTTCTTGCCCAATCAAAACACTGTCCCGAACGACTGGCGCCATATGCGAAGCTGACCGTAGGTCCATTGAATTATTAATTGGAACTAATGTTGAACAAATTAGTACCATCGCGGCAGGAAGTCATTCATGTGAGTATTTAATTAAGCATAAGTGAGAAAATCAAGAAAATCTGCTGGTTTACATCAAGCACCCACAATAATTAAGTTATAAAAATGGCATTAATTTGACGCTATGGTTGGAATCGTCCAAACTAAGAAAATAGAGAATCCCATCAACATAAAAGACGCGTGCGAAGGGTAATTTAAAATTAATGACAGCTAATGAAAATAGTTCGTTACTCAAAATCAACGACCTCGCTACATCAGTCACTGAACGGCCCGATGTAAAAATCCTCAAGGGTATCAACCTCTCGATCAAGCCAGGAGAGGTCCACGCCCTGATGGGGCCCAATGGATCCGGCAAGAGCACGTTAGCCTCTACTATCGCCGGAAGTCCTACTTACAGCGTCGAGCGAGGTAGTGTCCACTACAAAGATGAAGACATTACTAATATGGCAGCTGACGAGCGTGCTAGGAATGGCATATTTCTTTCGTTTCAGTACCCTACAGCTATCCCCGGCGTCACGCTCGTAAATCTGATTCGTGAGGCAATCAAAGCTCGAACAGGTGAAGACGTCTCTGCTAGGGAATTCATCGCACAACTTCGAGAAACATTAGACCGGCTCAAAATGTCGGAAGATTTTGCTCGCAGATATGTCAATGATGGCTTTTCTGGGGGTGAAAAAAAACGCGCGGAAATCTTACAGCTGGGAATGCTTAAGCCAGAGCTGGCAATCCTTGACGAGACTGATTCTGGTCTAGATATCGACGCCTTGCGAACTGTAGCTGAAGGCGTAACCACGCTCAGAGATCCAAATATGGGTATACTACTAATCACGCACTATGAACGGATCTTAAATTATATAGAACCAGATTTCGTTCACATATTGGTTAGTGGAAATATTGTCGCATCTGGTGACTTCAGCCTAGCCAAGCGAATCGAGGGAGAGGGATATGACCCTCTACTTAGAGAGCTAAATATATCAGAGGAGGCCTTAACATGACCACTGTTGATCCAAACGTTAGAGACACTGTTGGCGAATATAAATGGGGTTTTCATGATACAGAGAAGCCTCTTTTCATGGCCGAGAAAGGCCTGACTGAGGGCTTGATCAGGGAAATGTCGGCAATGAAAGAAGAGCCTGAATGGATGCTTGAGTTACGACTTGAGGCTCTTGAAACTTTCTATAAATTGGAGAACCCAAAATGGGCAGGGTCCCCGGAAGTTCTGGGTGCCATTGATTTCGACAATATTCATTACTACGTCAAAGCTACCGATACAGATTCCACTAACTGGGAGGACGTCCCTGAATATATTAAGGACACGTTCGACAAGCTGGGTATACCTGAAGCAGAAAGACAGTTTCTAGCAGGTGCAGGTGCGCAATATGATAGCGAAGTGGTCTATCACAATATCCGTGAGGATTTGGAAGCACAAGGTGTGCAGTTCTTAGGCATGGATCAGGGATTACGTGAGCACGAGGACTTGGTTAGAGAACATTTCTCGACAGTGATCCCATCGGGCGATAACAAGTATGCCGCACTCAATACGGCAGTATGGTCTGGAGGCTCATTTATATACGTGCCACCAGGCGTCCATGTCGAAGTACCACTTCAAGCCTACTTCAGAATTAATACTGAAAATATGGGACAATTCGAGCGTACTTTAATTATCGCTGATGAGGGTTCGTATATTCATTATGTGGAAGGTTGTACTGCTCCTACCTACTCCTCTTCTTCACTGCACTCAGCAGTTGTGGAGATTATTGTTAAGAAAAATGCACGAGTCAGATATACGACCATTCAAAATTGGTCAAACAATGTTTATAACTTAGTGACTAAGCGCGCATACGCATACGAAAACGCTGTTATGGAGTGGGTCGACGGTAATATAGGCTCAAAATTAACAATGAAATACCCATCGGTTTACTTGATGGAGCCAGGCGCTCACGGTGAAATACTCTCCTTGGCATTCGCCGGCGATCAGCAGCATCAAGACGCAGGTGGCAAAGTTGTACATGTTGCTCCAGATACAACTTCGGCTATTGTTTCAAAATCCGTCTCAAGAGGCTCAGGTAGAAGCTCATACCGCGGACTCCTTAAGGTTTATGAAGGTGCTGCCAACTCTTCGTCTACCGTCCGATGTGATGCACTTTTGCTAGATGAACTTTCCCGTTCTGATACTTATCCCACGATGGAAGTAGACGAGGAAAGGGTTAATATCGGACATGAAGCATCCGTTTCGCGCCTAGGTGAAGATCAATTATTTTATCTAATGTCGAGAGGAATTGACGAAGAATCAGCAGCAAAAATGGTCGTGAATGGATTCGTAGAGCCAATCGTCAAAGAATTGCCTATGGAGTATGCCATTGAACTAAACAGACTAATCGAACTTCAAATGGAAGGTTCTGTGGGTTAGTTAATGACAGCTGCAGAATCAAACGCTCCGACTTGGCTTGCCGAATATCGTGCTCTTGCCCAACGAACCTTGGATGAAAAGTCACTCCCTGATTCGTCCGATAGACCATGGAAATATACCGATGTCACGTCACTCGACGTCTTCGAGTTAGCACGATTGGAAACTGAAGACCAAGCAATCCAAATAACCTCCTACCCGGATAACTTGGTAGTTCGAGACTTAATCGATTCAGCTTATGATCCAGAACTACAAGACAAAATTGAGACCAACCTCGGTCACCTAATTCCAGCAAATGAAGACTATCTTTTAGCGGCGAACTCGGCTGAATGGAAGAGCGGTTTTTTCATAAACCCACAGTCGGGCACGCAGCATACGGAGCCCTTGGTGATTGACATCGACTTATCAAAGCAAAGTGCAACAATATTTCCTAGAATATTAGTCGTTGCCGAATCAAACTCAGAACTTGACATCGTTATAAACTCTGCATCGATCGAAGAGGAAGCTCTCATTATTGCTGCTTTAGAACTAAAACTTAAAAACAATGCCCGATTAGGTATCACGTTTGTAAACAACTGGGGATTAGATACGAAAGAGTTCACCACTCTTCGTGCTGACCTTGCTGATAATGCTGCACTCAATATCTCAACTATCTGCATCGGAGGATCACTCATCAAGCACCGCTATGATATCCACCTAAACGGTAAGGGTGCTGACTCAAGAGTAAAAGGGGTTGCCGTGGGAGATAAAGCACAACATTTCGACTTCATGACTGTACAAGAACATAACGGACCGAATTCCTCGTCAGATGTTGAAATTAAGACAGCGCTTGCGGGCGAATCTCGAGCAGTTTATTACGGAATAACGAGAGTCACAGAAGAAGCAAAAGGTTCGCAAGCAAATCAGGAAAACAGAAATATGTTGCTCGCATCAAAAGCGAAAGCTGATTCAGATCCCGTCTTGGAAATCCTCACAAATGATGTGAGTCGATGTGGGCATGGTGCTACAGTTGGTCCCGTCGATGCCGAAGGGATGTTCTATCTCATGTCAAGGGGACTTGATAAACGTGCCGCCCTACGTACATTGGTGGGAGGATTTATTTCCCCTATCGTTGATCACCTTAAAGACTCTGATATGGCAGATGAAGTTAGGGCAATCGTAAACAACAAGCTTCAAAATGCCTCGCTAGACTAATCGTACTTTACTAGCTAATGACTGACACAAGTAGCTCGATATTATTAACCATAAGCCGTGACGAGGTCCCCATCGCGGAGGTTCGAACATTCACGGTGGGTTCTCTTTCTATCGCAATCTCGCATCTGTCAGATAAAGAGTGGGGAGCCGTAGAAAATTTATGCAGCCACGATAACGGGGGGCTCGGAGACGGTAAAATCAGAAGAGGTAATATAGTCTGTCCGCGACATGGCGCTTCATTTGATTGTATTACAGGTAGGGTCAAGAGCTTGCCCGCAGTGAAGTCTATTGAATCGTTTCAAATCTCTGAAGACGACACGGGACAGGTTCATATTAGTAGAAACTCAGGAGGCCTTGATGACAATTGACAACCACTCTGCCCCATACTCATTAGATATTGCTAAAATTCGCCGTGATTTTCCAATACTGAAGCGTGAAGTTCAAGATGGTAAGCCCTTGGTTTATCTAGATAACGCAGCAACAAGCCAAACACCAGTACAGGTAATAGCCGAAATCACTCGTTTTTATCGAGATCACAATGCAAATATTCACAGGGGCGTACACACGCTTTCAATTGAAGCAACGGAACTACATGAAAATGCTCGGAAAAAAATTGCGCATTTTTTTAATGCGCCTGATGCAAATGAGTGTATTTTTACAAGAGGTACGACAGAATCAATCAACCTAGTTGCGCATGCCTGGGGGCGCCAACACCTCCAAAAAGGGGACCGCGTCGTTATTACCGAAATTGAACACCACTCAAATATTGTTCCGTGGCAAATTTTGCGGGACGAAATAGGAATTGAACTCAGATATATTCCGATGTCGCCTGATGGGTCCCTAGACATGGATTATGCGGCGGACATAATTAGTGATAATACAAAACTAGTTGCCGTAACCGCCATGTCAAATGCGCTGGGTAACATCACAGAAATATCTCCGATAGTAGAACTAGCAAAAAAAGTTGGTGCGTTAGTCCTTCTTGACGGTGCACAATCTGCACCTCATCTTAAAACTGATTTGCAGCTGCTTGATATTGATTTTTTTGCCTGCTCAGCGCATAAAATGCTCGGCCCGACAGGGATAGGCCTCCTCTGGGCAAAAATGGAGCACTTAAATACAATGCGGCCTTTTATGGGCGGTGGCGATATGATTCTCACTGTCAGCATGGAGAGCTCAACTTGGGCAGACATTCCAGCTAAATTCGAGGCAGGAACACCAAATATTGCTGGCGCAATAGCATTTGGTGCTGCTTGTGATTATCTCGTTGACATAGGGATGAATAATATCCGTGATCATGAAAGACAGATCACGCAATATGCATTGAACAAACTTGAAAAAATTGAACGAGTTCAGACTTTCGGACCGCTTGATTCAGATAAACGGGGCGGAGTAATCTCGTTTAATGTTGACGGCATCCATCCACACGATGTTGGACAAGTACTTGATTCAAATGGAGTTGCCATTCGAACAGGACATCACTGTGCTCAACCGATTATGTTGGCACTCAATATTCCTGCAACTGCTCGAGCGTCCTTCTACCTATATAATACTGAAGCGGAAGTAGATAAGCTTGCTGAATCATTAAATACTGTAATTGAATATTTCGGCTAAGCGTTGAGAGAGAACTGTTTATATGAGTAATACTCTACTTGATGACCTCTACAAAGAGATAATCCTTGATCATTATCGACAGCCTCGAAATAAAGGTGAGTTGACGGACTCCACATGTTCAGCAAATGGCGCAAACCCTTTATGTGGAGACGAAATTCAACTACAAGTGACTGTTACGGATGACCTAATAGAACAAATCGCTTTTACAGGAGCAGGTTGCTCAATTTCACAAGCAGCTTCGAGTATGATGACCGAATATGCTCACGGACGGTCGGTATCAGATGCGCTAGCGGGTGTCACATCCTTTCAAGAAATGATGACGACGGGGATCCCTTCAGAGGCTAATGGATTCGATGACATTGATGCACTAACGGGCGTTGCAAAGTTCCCAGCGCGAGTGAAATGTGCTTCCTTAAGCTGGAAAACCTTGGAACAGGCTCTCGATGGAAATAGTACCGCAACTACGGAATAGTTCGCTGAAAGGAAAAAGTTAGAAATGTCAGATGAGTCCACAAACCACACAGGCGCACCATCGAAAGAAGATATTTTTGAGGAACTTAAAGGAGTCGAGGACCCCGAACTCCGAATGAGTATCGTTGAGCTTGGTCTAGTTTACGATGTCAATGCCGATTCAGATGGCACTGTAACCGTTGATATGACCCTTACGTCACCAGCATGCCCCGTTGGGCCAATGCTTCAAGGAATGATCTTTCACAAGGTCATGCAAATGGATGGAGTAGAGGACGTCGAGGTTAACCTTGTATGGGCCCCACCGTGGGATCCTAAAACGATGGCATCTGAAGATGTCAAGATGGCTTTAGGCATATGGTAGCCTCCCCACCATATCCAACTATTAATTAATTTAGAACCGTCCCTATATATCGGTCTGGCATTTCAATAAAAACATCAGAAGGCATTCCAGCGCATCGCACGCTTGCCTCATCGAGACAGGCTGATAGTTCAATAGTTGACAAGTCCACAATGTAACGACCTAAAATCGCACTGTCATAGCTGACGTTTACACGGTGCATGTGTCTTTGGGCATTCGCGGTAAGCGCCAAACCCTCTGAGTTATACAGATTTCCATTACACGGATCCTGAAATTTTCCGCTAAATCTATCCCATTCGATATGACAGCCAGATTCACCATAAGAAATCATTCCAAAAATTTTATCTACCGTAACCAGAATCCAGATCCCATATGTAGAGCCATTGGAATCTGCACCGAAAGAAACTATCGGAACCAGGCGAGGCACATCAAGTTGTATCTCTTCAGCAGGAACACGTACGACAGGATCAGGTGTCGATAAAAATCTCACAGAACACACGCCAAACAAAATAATTATTGAGAGAGCCACTAACCCCGCTAGGAACAAGCGAGGCCACGGATTCTTTGGCCTCGTAAAATCGGCTGCTCCTGCTATTGCATCGATTCGATTGTCATCATCATGATTTGAATTACCCGAGGAGTTAATATGGTTCATAAATCTATTTTAACCGCTATTAAGTAAGACCTAAAGTATGAATACACCGCAAAAGCCAAAAAAAAGAAATGTTTCGCGAAAAACATTTCTCACGTATCTGGCTGGTGGGACACTTGTGCTAGGAGCAAATGCCTGTGACAATCTACTGCCTCGGCCACACAAAATATCGAAACCCGAAGTTACTACCAAGCCAAGTGATAACGGTGTTTATGATTTGAATCGAATAAGGCCTCTCGCGAAAAAATTAACCGCGCCACAACTTCTCACCATTAATCAACCATCAGCGCAACTCGGTCAACCGTTGGCTTTGGATTCTTTTGAAAGTTCTCTTGTTTACGAAAGGTTACTTACAGTAGATCCTCGAACTGCAGGACTTATAGGAGGAGCCGCAATTACGCTGGAATGGATTGATGCAGATACCATTAACTTTCTGGTCAGGCCAAATAATTTTTTTCATGCTACCGACCCAAATGCTAACGATTTACTGCCCGTATCTAACACAATGATCGCTGAAGATTTCAGAATCAAAAACAACTCAAAGTCTTATTTCTGGAACGAAATCGTTGGCTCAATTCACGAAGTACCCGACACCCGATCACCAAACGGGACTGTGCAGCTAAAGCTTAATGGAACATACTCACATCTGCTCAACGATCTCAGCTCAGTAGCTGGTGAAATTAGAAGCCCCTATCGCTATAAAAATTTCAGTGAACGCAGTGGAAGTGGCCCCTTTAAACCCATACTAGTGCAACCCGATGTCCATAATCTCATGCGAAATATTAGATCCACTGCAGTGGGAAATAGTGTCTTGGAACAAATCACCTATAAAAAACTTGATCCTGATCAGTGGCGAGAACCAGCCTCCTCCGATATCCCCGGTATTTGGTTGAATAAAGAACCAAGTGGCATAACTACTGATCTAATCAAAGACATTAGATTTGCGAACTCGCTCTGGATACTTGGAATGCGAATTCCAACAGCAAATACAGAGCAAGTGACGCCAGGAAATGCTCTTCTCAAAGATCCTCGAATGCGCAAAGCCATTACTCATGCAGTTGATAGTGATGTTATAGCAGGCTACGTGAATGGATTATCAGCAACACTCATCGCCGGTCCTTATACCGCAGACATACTGAGTGCAAATCAAATAGCATCTACTAGATCTCTAATGTTCGACCGCGATCTAGCGGGCGAGTATCTTGGGGCCATTGGTTACGGCAGTGAACCTCTCAGGCTACTTCACCTAAACCTCGAACCGTATATATCTTTAATGTCGATACTTAAATCCCAACTACAAGCCGTCGGCTTGGTTATTGAACCTGTGCCAATCTCACCCCAGCGGTTACAAGAAACACTGACGACGACTAGCTTTGATCTTGCGCTATTAAAAATCGGCCCTCAACCAACCCCGAATCAAGCGCTACGAATGTATGGAACATCAAATCAGAGAGGTGATGCAGATAATCCATGGGGCTTCTCTTCCCCAGTGTTTGATACCATCATCGAAGATGCAGCTAGAACAATGTTGCCAGCTGAACGGTCGCAACTCCATGTAGAAGCGCAAAAAGTGCTCCTAGATCTTGCTCCTGCCGTGTTACCTCTTGCGACAGAAAGTAGTTCAGTATGGATAGATTCGAGAGTCAGGGGCTATTACCACGACGCATACGACTATAATCAAACTTCGTTGTCACTAAATTGGCATATTAGCTAGCAGTGCAAAGAGTTAAAAAGTCAGCAGCAAAGAAACCCGCCAGTGAACCAAATCATCCAACATGCTGAAAATTGGTGGACTAACGGTGCGGATGATCAAGGGACGCACCCGTGGCGCGCGCTAGGTACCTTCGAACAAATTTGTGATGGTGTATGGTTTGCCTCCTCATTCGCCAACCTCAGTCTGATCGATGGTGGAACGGAACTTCTCGTAGTTGATCCTGGAGCAAAAAATAATGAAGAACGTAAGTTTAACCAAATTATGACGGTCTTCCCTAATACTCCCGTTTCAACAATTCTCTATACCCACGGGCACCATGACCATTGCTTCGGTGCAGAACGCTACAAAGCTCACGCCAAGAGAAACGGACTATTGGAACCAACGATCATCGGACATAAAGCACTTGATTACCGATTCGACAGATATGCAAAGACAATCGGTTTTAATGAGATAATTAATGCCAGACAATTCCGAGGTGGAGGAGGAAATATATCATGGGAGGCGGATTATATTCGTCCAGATCTGTATATTAATGACCATAAGGAAATACAAGTCGGAAACGTTACAGCCTCAATTACACATAGCCGCGGTGAAACTGATGACTCATTGTGGCTATATATTCCAGAGTACGAAGCCCTTTGTACTGGGGACCTCTTCATATGGACTACTCCGAATGCTGGAAATCCACAGAAAGTGCAACGCTATTCTGGGGAGTGGGCTGTCGCTCTCGGAGAAATGCATGCTAAGAATGCAACTATCCTACTGCCGGGACATGGTCCACCAATCATAGGAAAAGATCGTGTGGAAGAAGCATTAGACTCTACTCGAAAATATCTGGAATCTTTAGAAACTCAAACGCTTCAACTAATGAACTTGGGAGCTTCGTTGGATGAAATCCTTTCAAAAGTTAAGCCACCAGAGGAACTAACAAGGAAACATTTCCTCCAGCCTGTTTATGATGAGCCTGAATTCATCATCAGGAATATTTGGAGACTCTATGGCGGCTGGTATGACGGCCAAGCAAGTAACCTAAAACCTCCTCGTGAAGAGTCGGTTGCTAGCGAAATTGCCAATCTAGTCACTGGAGGGACAGAAAGCTTGGTTGAAAGAGCCCGGACACTAGCTGAATCAGGAGATTGGCGACTTGCCTGTAAATTAGCAGACTGGGCTCATCATGCAGCTCCAAACGACACCAAGATTAAGTTATTCCGTGGTCACCTTTATCAAGCACGCGCCGCTGAAGAAACATCCACGATGACTGTCGGAATATATAATTCTGTTGCACGAGAAATGGGTATTGAAATGAAGAATCAGGCTACATTTTCAGCACAGGAAAAAAATTAATGTGAGATAAATTCCCGTTCAATCGCAAACAGGTGTACATTCGGCTCACGGATTTAGACAGGAGACATTTATGGCTGCATTAACCGGGATTCGTGTCCTCGATATGACCCAATATGAAGCAGGTACTTCGTGTACGCAATATCTGGCTTGGCTAGGTGCCGAAATTATAAAAATCGAGCCTCCAAATGGGGATCCTGGTCGATCTACCGGTGTTAATTTAGCAGGTGACTCTCAATATTTCATGAACTATAACAGCGGAAAAAAGTCGGTAGTGATTGATTTAAAGAATAGTTCTGGTCGGAACTTACTTCTGGATCTTGCAAAAAAGTGCGATATATTCGTCGAAAATTATGGACCCGATGTAATGGAATCCCTAAATATCGGCCCGGATGTTTTAGCTGAAATAAATCAGAAGCTGATCTACGGGCGCATTAAGGGTTTTGGTCTCTCAGGTCCCTACGCCAAGTACAACGCGTACGACTGGGTTGCTCAGGCATCTGCTGGGAGTTTTTCGGTCACTGGGGATCCGCTCGGACCACCTCAAATAGTTGGTCCGACATATGGTGACAGTGGCACTGGAATACAGATGGCCCTCGGAATACTTGCAGCCTACATCGAGAGTGAGCGAACTGGTCTCGGTCAAATGATCGAAATTTCGATGCAGGAAGCAGTCGCAATATTTATGAAAACTTTAGATCTTTTGACCTGGGGAAAGGAACCGGCGCAGCGCTATGGAACCAAGCGGGGCCGAACAGGTGGAGGCCTGTATCGATCCAAAGGAGAGGGTGAAAATGACTATGTAATGATTTTTCCCGTGACACTAAAACAGCAAGATACCGTATTCACGGTCATAGGCAAGCCTGAGCTTCTCGTTGATCCACGGTTTAATACACTAGAAGACCGAGTTAAAAATGAATCAATTCTACGTGAAATCATTCAGGACTGGGCACTACAACACACAAAACAAGAGGCAATGACTTTGCTAGCTGAAGCCGGAGTACCAGCCTCATATGTCTTCGATTCATTGGATCTTTTCAAAGATCCGCATCTTAAAGAACGTAATTTCATCGTTGATGTCGAACATCCGATCAATGGCGCGGTTCAACTTATGAGACACCCATTACGAATGCCAGGTGCACTTGAGCCCACTCGCTCACCGATCCTTGGTGAACACACACAAGAAGTCCTAGAAGAATACTTAGACTTAGATGAATCAAAACTCTCAGAATTAATATCTCAAAAGGTAATACGAAAAGCAAATTGAATTGGTTTCTAACTTATGCATCAGCAGCCATCAACGCGCGAGCCTCTTGCTCTGAAGCCACTGCATCAATCAGTACGTCAATTTCGCCATCTAAAACCTTGGGGATTCCGTGAGTCGTTAAACTAATGCGATGATCTGTTATTCGATCTTGTGGAAAATTATAAGTGCGAATCTTTTCAGACCGATCGCCTGATCCAACTTGAAGTTTACGAGCACTCGCTTGTTCGCTAACAATTTTCTCTTGTTCGACCTCATACAATCGCGCACGAAGCACAGTTTCAGCTTTCGCCCTATTTTTCAGCTGAGATCTTTCATCCTGACAGGTAACTACAATTCCGGTTGGCTCATGAGTGAATCGCACAGCTGAAGAAGTCTTATTAACGTGCTGTCCGCCAGCACCACCTGCACGATAAGTATCAATTCTAACTTCGTCCCAGTTGATTTCCATGTCTACCTCATCCACCTGCGCCAAAACTGCAACAGTTGCGGTCGATGTGTGAATACGACCCTGTGTTTCAGTATCTGGTACTCGCTGGACACGGTGCACACCCGACTCATACTTAAGACGGCTGTAGACCCCCTCACCCACTAGTTCGAAAGTGATTTCTCTAAAGCCGCCAGCATCGTTGGCGGAAGTATTAAGAACTGAGAGCTGCCATCGATGACGCTCAGCATAACGTTGATACATCCTATACAAATCATGAGCAAATAAGCCAGCCTCATCCCCGCCTGCTCCAGCACGTATTTCCATTATGACATCCTTCGAGTCAGAGGGATCTTGTGGAAGTAGAGATAATTTCAGCTGGTATTCAATTTCTGTGTAGTCAGGCTCAAGTGTCTCGATTTCACTTCTTGCAAACTCTCGAACATCCTCATCCTCATCTCGCAGCATCAAACGTGCATCATCTAATGCGGCCTGTACCGACATAAGTCGATGGTAATTATCGACAATAGCCTCAAGTCCAGATCGTTCCTGCGAAATCTCACGTATTTTCTTGTGGTCAGCTAGTACTTCGGGATCAGCCAACTGGCTCCCAAGATACTCATAATGAGCCACTAATTCGTTTATTCGTTGGAGCATTTGTACAGGATACCAAGCATCCGAGTTTCATACATTTCTACACATAGCCTGCGCCAGAAAGCACAATATTAGTGATTGCACTGAGACGAAAATCAGCAGAGACTATAGACATCGCACGGAGTCTAACTAATGCTAGATATCAGCTCAATTATCACATCAACCAGAAACCCACGAATCGTACAAATCCGATCGCTGAAAATGCGTAAGCGTAGAGATCAATATCAACTAGCGTACGTTGAAGGGCTTAAGGCCACAGTGGAGGCGATTAATTCAGATGCATTAATCCATGAATTAATAGTTTGCCCGGAACTTCTAACCTCCTCTGCAGCACTCGAGCGTGTTCGGGCCTCAAGTTATTCAGCATTAGTCGTATCTGAGCGTGTGTTCCGATCGTTGTCGAAACGTGACGGGCCGCAAGGGTTGGCCGCAGTGGTTCAGCAGTCATGGACCACACTCGATGAATTGGAAATTGGCAAAGACAATCTTTGGGTAGCACTTGATTCAATTGCCGATGCCGGCAATATTGGCACAATTCTCAGAAGCTCTGAGGCTACTGGCGTGGCAGGTATTATTTTTGTTGGTGATACGGCCGATCCATACGATCCTGTAGCTATTCGGGCGAGCACAGGAACTATATTTTCGCAAACTCTTGTTCGAACTGAATGGTCAAAATTAATGGCATGGGCAAGTTCTGCTGGCATCAAAACATTCGGTACGTCTGGCGGAGCAAAGCAGGACTATCGGCAGGCAAAATATGCATTACAAAATCTCATTGTTATGGGTGCGGAACGTGCTGGCTTAACTGAAAAGCAATTAGCAGACTGCGACCAACTCCTATCGATCCCGATGCTGGGACAGATAGATTCACTAAATGTAGCAAGCGCTTCCACTCTAGTTCTCTATGAATTTTCCAATAACCGAAGTACCTGGTCGGCATGACAACTGTAAGCATTCGCGAACTCTTACGCACTGCGGCCAATCAGCTAATCACGACCAAGCAGGCTGTAGATTTAGACGATGCATTGCTGCAAGTTCAGCTCCTCTTCGGGCTTGCAGCATCATTGGAAAGATCCGCTGTACTCGGGCTTGGTATAGAAAAACCAACTCCGACGGTCCACAAAACATTTCAAGCTCTTCTAAATCGGAGACTCACACATGAACCATTGGCATACATCCTCGGTGAAAAAGAATTCTTCGGCTTACCTTTTTACGTGGGACCGGGTGCCTTAGTTCCCCGTTCCGAGACTGAGGTGCTGGCGGAAATTGCTATTAAAAAAGCAGGCATCGTAGGACAACAAAAGGTCATGCCTAGATTCGCTGATATTGGGACAGGATCAGGCATACTAGCGATATGTATCGCGAGAGCATTCCCTAATGCGTTAGTGCACGGAATTGACATTTCAAACAGCGCGCTCCGCTGGGCCGAAAAGAACGCGACTCGGCTTGTGACCGCAAAAAACTTAACCTTTCATCAAGGAAGTCTATTAGAGCCCCTTCAAAAATCAGGAATCCATGATCTAGATATATTGGTATCCAATCTTCCATATATTCCATCTGAGGAAGTTCTAGATTTGCCGGAAGAAATACGACAACAAGAACCATTAATTGCAATAGATGGAGGAATTGACGGCCTCGAGTTATACCGAAGTTTAAGTCTACAACTTAAAGGAATACTTTCACCCGAACGTGCTGTAATACTGCTTGAAGTTGGTGCCGGACAAATCAGCTGGGTGGAAGAAATAATCATGTCAGCAGTGAAAACTTTTACCGACCGTCCTATTACGTCAGCAAAACATCGAGACATTCGAAAGATACGTCGAGTATTGGAAGTTAGTTACGGCGGCGACTGAGTTTATTTGATGAATTATATACCGGCCGGTCTAGTCTGAGAAATTTGATAAATCTTGCCTTCAGTTTTAATACTGGGAGCAATAATCATTCGTGTGGAATGGAAATCCTTGATTGTCTGCGCACCACACGTACCCATAGATGTTTTTAGGGCGCCTACTAAATTTTCGGTGCCGTCAGTCTTAGAAGTCGGGCCAAAAAGCAATTTGTCCAGAGTTGTATTCTGGTTTACCTGAACCCGCACGCCACGTGGCAAATCAGCATTCGGTGTAGCCATTCCCCAATGGTAACCTCGGCCAGGTGCACCAACGCATGACGCAAACGGAGATCCAATCATGACTGCATCTGCTCCAGCACAGATAGCTTTGGAGACATCACCACCAGTTCTCAATCCGCCATCAGTTATGATGGGCACATAACGTCCAGTGTCAGCAAAATGAATATCCCGCGCGTGAGCAGTCTCCAAAGTTGCCGATACTTGCGGCATTCCCACGCCCAGCACTTCCCGAGAAGTACAGGCCGCACCAGGACCAACCCCCACTAGTACACCATGAACTCCAGTTCGCATTAGCTCAAGAGTTGCCTGCCTATCAACCGTATTACCCACTAAAACAGGGGTATCCTCCATGACTGATACCAGTTTGTCAAGCTGAAGTCCTTCTAGAGATCTGGAAATGTGCTTCGCAGTGGTCACAGTTGACGCTACGGTCAGAACATTAACACCTGCCTCTCGAGTCAGAGGTGCAAATCGTTTCGCATTTTGTGGCGCAACTGACACAGCTGATATCCCACCGGCCGAATTAATTTCTTCAATTCGTTGACCGATTAAATTCTCCTTAACGGGCTCGCCATATGCTTTTTGAATGAGAGAAGTTGAAGTTTGTAAGTCTGCTGCAGCGATCTCTTCCAACACCCCATCAGCATCAGAATAACGCGTCCACAGACCGTCAAGATTCAGAACAGCAAACCCACCCTTCTTAGATATTTGCACAGCAAAGTCTGGACTGGTTACTCCATCCATTGCAGCGGCAATAATGGGGGTAGAAAAAGTGTACTGTCCCAATGTAAATTCGGGAGTCACCATGTCAGGATTGGTCGTCACCGCGCCTGGCACGATTGCCACGTCGTCAAAGCCATAGGCACGATCAAGGGTTTTTACCGCAGGGTAATTCGAAGGAGTTGAATGACTCTCATTGAGTGTCGGCTCGCCCGCAACCATTTTCTGACTCCGCCTCTTTCGGTTAGGATAGCAAATTAGATGCTATGGGGGCAAATTACTGCCATGCGCTCGAGCCAAACGTACAGCTAGGTATTTAGTCACCACATATGTAACACTAACGCTATCCTCAAACTAAGACGTGAGACGTAAAAATGCTCCTCAGACTGGATGTACAAGACAAATGCCTGATTCCGTGAAAGATTTTTCAGAAAGAACGATACTAGCCACAGCTGCGTGGCCATATGCCAACAATCATCTGCATATGGGGCACATAGCTGGAGCGTACCTGCCTGCCGATATTTTCTCGCGCTTCCAACGCATGCGAGGTCACCGAGTACTCATGGTCTCGGGGTCCGATTCACACGGTACACCCGTCACGGTCACTGCCGAAAGCGAGGG
>CAJXBM010000038.1:0-16464 GCA_913051185.1 uncultured Chloroflexota bacterium
TCTGATATTCATATAGGGCGTTGGCTGCTTCTGAAAGCGAATTAAATTCGTTGCCGGAATTTAGAAGTCTTTTTAATCTTTCAACTCCACTTCTGAGCATATCGCCAGCGGTTTCTACAACAACCAACGCAGACACAATGTCTGGTCTGTCAGCCGCGTAGCATATTGCATTAGCACCACCCATTGAGTGGCCGATTAATGTCACTGTTTCTAATTCTAGAAGCTCAATAATTCCATGGATATCGTCAACTTGACTCGTTCGTGAATAATCATGATTGGGGTCTAGATCAGATTCACCATGACCTCTTTGGTCAATAGCGATTACTCGGAAATCTTTGGAGAGTTCTTCCGCCACTTCGTCCCAAATTCTTGAAGTTGCGGCAAAACCGTGGAGGAAGAGTAAGGCATGGCTATCCTTTGCATTCCCCCATTCTCGATAATGTAATTGAAGTCGATTTACTTGAATAAATTCACTTTTGACGGCCATCGGTCCTCACTCAAACTTTGCTAATCTTATAGACGGTTATCGTACAGTCTCCCGAACCTATGCGGGGCCCGTCCGTTCTTTATTAACTGTAAACTTATCAGTAAATACTCCTTATAGGTACTCTGTTGTAAGGTAGATTATGCTAGCAGAGTTAAAAGTAATTTGCTTAGGCACTTGAACTAATTACGCTACTCTTTTACTATAAGGGGTGCAGCGGTGGGGTTTTGGGAGCTAGCTGCAATGCCAGAAAATCCGTTTGACGATTACATTGATTTAGATCAAGCTGCGCGAGATTTAGAGGTTCATCAGCAAACGGTACGGCGGCAAATCAAGGGTGGAAATCTACCGGCTACAAAAATTGGTGGTAAGTACTGGATTCAGCTTGACAAATATCGACAATTTAAAGCAAATTATGACAGTCGTCCTGGGAGAAAACGGGTTCCAAGGCTTATCTAGAATTTTTCTCCAATAATCGGGAAATACGTGAGCGTTCTAAAATTTCGGAGGCCCCTATGCCTTGGACTTCCGGATCGGTTGATTCAGATAGTTGTTTTATTGCTAAGTGTGCCCGTTCGTCATTTATCCTAATTAGCGGTTCGATAATATTCCAACGTGAGCATCCAGCGTACCGGTCTGATGAGTGGCTAACATGGACTGCCCAGTCTAAGGCACGTTCCTTCACGTCGTAGTGGGAAAAGAGCCTGTAATTTAAATCCCAGACCTTGGCATTTTGGTAGTAAGTTGGCTCCCAGTTGATTACAAGTGGAACATCCGAATGGTTTTGTGAATCTAGTGCTATGAGCCAGAGTGAGTGAGCGAGTACTAAAGGCGTCGTTCTGTATTCACCTTTGACGCACCACGTATTAGCGTAAGCGTCACCCAGCGCCGATTGAATTCGTCGATCGACGTCTAGTCCTGCTCCGACAAGCAGTCTTGTTATGAGGATATGCGCTAGTAGTCTAGCCTCATCAGGTGAGCGAGTAGATTCTCCACTGGGTAAAACTATGTTTTGATCGTCTTCATCTGTAAAACCGCTAAACGTATTGTTAAGCCCTTGCGCGATTCCGAAGGCATTTTTTTTACCTAGTAAGCTCAGCAGGTAGTCGAGCACAGATATATCACTGATCACTTGGCCATCACGAATTGATGGCCAAGTGTCAAAGACTTTTTCTATTATGGTTTTAGTTTGTTCTTGCATCAGTTCAACCTATGTTAATACTTAAGGTCAGTACAATACTTATCTGTCGGGGGGAGACGTCACATGCGATCACTTGTACTCATTTTTGTGTGCGCTTCGTTGGTCAGTTGCAGTAACTCGCTGAGCCAGCAAGACAAATCACATCAACCGGTCGAGCCGTCCGTCATTTCTGCTCAAGTAATGGAAAAATCAATGCCTAACACAAATTTCTATGTTGAGTTTGTGAGAGACAAGAATACCTTGTCGAAGTTATACGTAGAGATTCCGTTGCCTCGTGAATATTCAATCGGCTTTTCCAGACGAAATGCGATTGGTGATCAAGGTATGTTATTCCTTTACCCGAATGGGCAAACTGGACCGTTTTGGATGAAGAATACTCACTTCAATCTAGATATCGCCTGGATTGATAGTAATAATAAGATTATGGGTATAGATACCATGTTAGCTGACACAGAGAAATATCACTATCCACCCCGCAGGTACTTTGCGGCTTTGGAAGTTCCAGAGGGATGGTACATTAGAAACGGAATTCAAATTGGTGACACTGTCAATTTCCACTATGATCCTGAGGATGTAGGTTTGAAGCAGTAATTAGGACTTTTACTGACGATCACCGGATGTGTCAGGACCTAAATGTGACGATACAAAGATTAGGAGAGTAATTTGTCTGACATGACGATAGTAGCGAAATTGCTCGATGATTTTGGTGATAATTGGCACTGGGTGGTCCTTCACGATGTGGAACCTCGAGATGAGACTCATTTTTGGGCGTCATATATAGACACCATTTGTGGCGTAATGCTTGATGAAGGCGGGTCTGTGGCAGAGCTAGTCGACACAGGTGCACCAGACGAGCCAGATTGCAGTATGTGTTTGTCTGGCGGAGCGGGACTTAGTGCCAGCGTTTTACAGGAAGCTGAAAAGATTCTCGAGGTCGCTATTCCTAGTAATTCCTAGACGCGATTGTTGACTCTCGCGGAAGAATTTTGGCAATGAATAATTTATGTTTGAGCGAGCTCTCGGATAGCAGCGAGTACTTTTAGTAATTCTTCGTCTTCGGGGCCAGCCTCATCGGGGATGTGATATCCGACGAATGCATCGACTACAGACTTGTGATCATCGATCACAAAGTCGGGCATTACGTTGACGCCAAGTGGTTCAAGTTTTGCATGATGATCTTCAAGCGGTTTAATGAAGTAATCCTCTACTAATTCGTCTAATTCATGTCGCCGCATGTCCCACCTACGAATGCCCACACCCGACCAAATATAAATCGTATGTCCTTCATGAATGAGAGTTTCAAACACTTCACGCGTGTGATTCCGAAGTTTCCCATTCCACATAATTAGAGTGTTATCGACATCGAAAAACACATTGAGTGATTTATAGGTGTGTTCAGAGGTGGTGTTACTAGAGGTCATATTTGCAGTCCTATCATATTGTTTCAAGAAAATTGTCCACCAGTTCATTGAATAGTGCTGGATTTTCGAAATATACGGAATGACCTAAATCGTCTAATTCGAGGTAAGTGGCGCCATCAATGATATTTGCGAACGCTTCGATTAGAGGAGCGGGGATAACTACATCTTCTCTACCCACCAGCGCTAGTGTGGGGACCGAAAGATTTTTCACATCTGCGAGCGTCGGCGTATCAGCTGTAACAGATGTAATATTTGGATTTCTTGGTGGATTGAGGTTTGCAATTTGCTGGTAGAGGAATGCTGATTGAGGATGCTCGCCCTTAAATTTATTTCCAATCGCTCGTTCTTCTAGAGCAAGCGGAGCAGCTGACTTTTTCAATGATTCAGCAAGATTTTTTTGCTCGGGCCAATCGAAGAATCCCCACGTTCCACCCATTACAAGGCCCCATACTTTTTCTGGATATTTTATTGAAAGACCTAGTCCAGTTCGTCCACCCATCGATTGGCATATGAGACCCACGTTTTTTAGCCCAAGTTCGTCAAGTAACAGTTTTAAGTCTTCGACGAATCGAGATCCACCCTCTTGAGTTTTGTCTTCTGACCAACAAAATCCTCTGTGATCAATAGTGATGCAGCGGTATTTTTTGGAGAAATATGGGATTTGCTGCCACCAAGAGATATGATTTCCTGCGGCTCCATGAAGGAATATAAGAGTAGCGGCATTCTCGGGTCCCGAGTGATCTTCATAATAAAGATTACATCCACCCACGTCTAAATAAGTCATAGTATTCCTTCGAGTTAGCAGCTCTGAGTTGACAGGTTATCGGCTAATGCGGTTGGTGTCTAAGAGCTAAGATTCATACTTATCTCAGTTCATGGGTCTCCAACCAAGTTGATGAGCCAAATTTTCTTGTTGGTCGGCAGGGAGTTTGAGATATAGCGCGTCACTTTCAACTAGGAGTTCGTTTGTGCCGGATCTGATCTCTGCGTGTACATCGATTCTTCGACCGGTCTGCTTATTAACTGTTGCGGATATAAGTAAGATATCGTCCATAGTGACCCGCGACCTGTACTTAATCTCTAATTTAGCAGTAACTCCAAGGGCACCTATTTGAGACCATAAGGCCCATGCCATGGCTTCATCGATTAACGACGCAAGAACTCCCCCATGCACGGTACTAGGAAATCCTTGATCTTGACGCCGCGGCTTATACAGTGACTGAACCGAACCGTCCTCGAGTCGGCTAAATTTCATTCGCAGGCCCGCATCATTATGAATTCCACACGCGAAGCAAACTTGTTCATAGAAACTATCCGGGAATTGGCTAGTGTTTGAAGTTTTTGAGTCCATCAGAATCCTTCGGTTGAGATCGAAAGTTACAAATCTAGATCTTCATGATAGGTCTAAGCGATGAAGTGACATAATCTTATTTAGATTGACGACCGAAGAGTATTATTGGAGTTAGATTAATGCCCCAAAATCCGGAGACTAGTAAACCGATTCTTGGCGGACAGGCCGTGGTCGAAGGAATTATGATTCGTGGTGCACGTAGCGTTACGATCGCGGTGAAGAATCCTAACGACTCGATATTAGTTAAGAGCGAAGAGTTAAATAATTTCTTTGCTGGTCGCTTGCGATCTATTCCGTTAATACGTGGAGTAATTGTGCTAGCGGAAACTCTGGTGCTTGGCCTTCGTGCCTTGACTTGGTCTTCAGCGGTGGCAATTGGCGATATTGAACAGGAAGATCAAGAAGCCGGGCTAACTATTCTTGATTGGGTGATTTTTGCTTTAGCTTTTGGAACCGGCCTTGCTGTTTTTTTTGCCGGTCCAGTTGTTGCAACTAGTTGGCTAGAGAATTTTTTTGCGGACTGGGTTGCAGTGCTATGTGAGGGAGTGCTTCGCATTCTTTTTTTGCTAGTTTATATTTGGTTGATTGGTCATATATCCGATGTTGAACGAATGTTTCAGTTTCACGGTGCGGAGCATATGGCGATAGCTGCAGCAGAGACACGCACGCCACTCACAAATGAGAATGTGCGAAATTTTTCTAGGTTACATCCCAGATGCGGGACCTCCTTTTTATTGACTGTTGCATTGGTGTCAGTAGTGGTATTTGCATTTGCTGGCAGCGATCCTCTTTGGTGGCGGATGCTATCTCGATTACTTTTAATTCCAGCAGTGGCGGGTGTCGCGTACGAGGGGATACGACTAGCCGATAAGTTTCAGGGCTTTTTCTTGGTCAAATTAATTTCTAGTGGCAATCTTAATTTGCAAAAGTTGACGACCAGAGTTCCTGATGATGAGCACATCGACCTAGCAATAGTCGCTGTATCGAGGGCTCAAGCTTTTGAGGACACGATTAGCGATTCTCGGTAGATACTTGTGAAATACTTGACAAGCATGGCAATAAACCCAAGTTACCGCTACGATTTGCACGGATCACATTAAATTACTGATAAGGAATATTGATGACTTCATTAACTGTTACCGACACAATTATAAATCAAGCTCGCTCGGAGGGCCGTTCACTGTTGTCTGAAGTTGAATCTAAGAATTTGCTGGTTGCGGAGGGGATTTCAGTCACTGACGCGCAGTTGGCAAAAGATGTGGATGAGGCTACTTCAGTAGCTGAATCCTTGGGATATCCGGTGGTCATGAAAATAATTTCACCTGATATTGCTCATAAATCTGATGTGGGTGGTGTAGTCGTAGGTCTAGCTGACTCGAACGAATTAAAATCCGCCTATGAAGAAATGATGACAAAAGTTACTTCTGTTGCCTCCACTGCGAGAATTGATGGCGTGTCGGTGCAAAGCATGGCAGAGCCTGGAATTGAGGTAATAGTCGGTGCGACTACGGACCCTCAGTTCGGACCAGTTATGATGTTTGGCCTTGGTGGTGTTTTTGTAGAGGTACTGAAAGATGTTTCATTTAGGATTGTTCCTCTTGAGCCTCGGGATGCAAAACAGATGGTTCGTGAAATCGATGCATTGCCAATTTTAGAGGGAGTCAGGGGACAAGAGGGAGCAGATTTACAGGCATTAGAGGCGCTTCTTCTTTCTGTTTCTGAATTGATTGAGCGGCGGCCAGAGATTGCGGAGCTGGACTTGAACCCTGTATTTGCTTATTCGAATGGTGCAATTGCAGTGGACGCGAGGATAGTACTTGATTCACAAGATGGCGTTTAGGAGAAATATTATGGCGGTTGATCGAGATCGACTAGAGAGAGCACTCAATCCAAAAAGTGTTGTAGTGGTAGGCGACAAAGGCCCGGGATATATGTGGCTTTCGAACATGTCCGAATATACGGGTGAACTCTATTCCGTACAGGTAGATCCAAATGAAATCCCCGGGATTGAAGAGAAAAATATTCCGAATTTCAGTTCAGTCACTGAGGTTCCAGGAGAAGTAGATTTGGTGGTATGTGCTGTTCCTAGGCAGATTGCTCCAATAATCATCGGACAGGCTATTGAGAAGCAAGTCGGGGGTGTGTCGATGTTTACATCTGGATTTGCGGAAACAGGTGAACCCGATGCAATTGAGCTGCAGAAGAAAATTGTAGATGCTTGTGTTGAGTCAGGAATGCCACTTGTCGGTCCCAACTGTATGGGGATTTATAACCGAGAGCTGGGTGTCAAATTTAGCAATCAGCAGGAGCAAGGTCTGGGGTCTGACCTTGGTGTTATATCTCAAAGTGGAACACACGGCATCGGTATTTCACTTGGATCACAACGGTTAGGTATGAAAGTTGGACGGACTATATCCATAGGGAATGCCGTCGTTTGTAATGAAAGTGACTATATTGAGTACTTGATAGACGACGAAAAATCTCCGATCGTTGCAATGTATCTAGAGGGTGTGAAAGATGGCCCGCGTTTTTTCGCGGGATTAAAAAAATTGGCCCAGAAGAAGCCTGTAGTGATCTGGCGGGGTGGGGGCACTGATGCTGGCGCTAGAGCAGCACATTCGCACACCGCATCTCTCGCGACAGATACGGCTGTTTGGGATGGAATGATCAGGCAATCTGGAGCTATTCCCACGGAGTCATTGGAAGATACGCTCGACGTGTTGGCAGCCCTAGTGCATGCTCCTGCTTGCGCTGGTCTGGGTGCCGCTCTCGTAGCCATGACCGGAGGCCAATCGGTTGCAATTACAGATCAATTCCAGCGTGCGGGTTTTGATGTACCAGAACTTTCTCAGAAGTCATATGAAACGCTGGGCGAATTTTTTGTAACAATCGGTGGTTCATATAGAAATCCCTTTGATGCTGCTAGCACTATTCGAAGTGAGACTGAGAATTTAGAAAAAATTCTTGAGGTTCTCGCTGAGGATTCTAATATTGATGGTGGGGTTGCCATAGAACTAACAACGGCCGGATTTGATAAGGAGCCTGAACGACTTGCCGCTCAGCTCGATTTGTTAGCGCAATATCGCACCAAGACAGATCAACCGGTTGTAGCTATGATGCCTGAAGGCGGGGCAGTTAGTGGTCAGGCTGAGGTTGTTCTGGCTGCTCGTACTAAGGTGTCTGAGTCAGGATTCCCGGTATATCCTTCGTTTAGAAGAGGTGCGCAGGCGTTGGCCCGTGTTCAAGCTTATTGGTCGTGGCGACATTCTCTATAGAAGATTATGGAATCCTGAAACTAGTGATGTTTTGTCTATGACAGCATGTCACCGATTTTGAGAACATCACCAGCTTCAACTTTTTTCTCACCTAGTTGTTGTACTCTCGAAATTTTGACCGTGCCCCCGATAGTGGATACCACAGCGGCACCCTCGATAACATCAACTATTTTGCCTGGTTCGTCGTTCACGCCCCCGCCAGGGTTGTATGAACTTCCAAAAAGCTTTAAGTTGCTGCCATTGAGTTGAGCACTTGCACCAGGTTGTGGGTCACACCCACGAATTGTGTCGTGGATTATCTGACCGTGGGCTGAGAAATTTAATACTCCGTGGCTCTCTTCACAAGGGCCTTCATAGGTTGCTAGCGACTCGTCTTGTTCAATACGCTCAGCTTTTCCATTTCGAACAAGACCGACTGCTTCGGTTAGCGCTTCAACGCCCATTGGATATAATTCATTGAAATAAATGCTGCCTACTGTGTCATTCTCTCCTATATTTGCTTTTTTCTGCAGAATTATTGGCCCAGTATCAATACCCTCATCTACCCAAAAAATGGTAAGACCGGTTTCTTGTCGTCCTGCAAGAATTGCCCAGTTCATCGCGGCTCGGCCCCTATGAAGTGGTAGTAGGCTTGGGTGGTATTGAATTGCGCCATGAGTTGCTGCATCCAAGACATTTTGTCGAACAATATCAGTAACAAACGCGAACACTAAAAGATCTGGTTTCCAACTCAAGTACTCTGCAAAGCCTTCGTCTTTTCGTAGTTGTCGCGTGAACACGTTGGGTATATTTTTCTCTCTAGCTGCCTCGGCAAGTGGGTCAGTGCGTCCCTCGCGAGGCTTAGGGGTTGATATACCTACCACTTCTTCACCAGCTGCAACTAGCGAATCAAATACATCTTTTCCAAAAGCCTGCTGTCCGAATACTACAATACGCATAATGTGTGTTCTCCAATTCTGAATGAAATTCCTTGTGGTGCCGCCGAGCCGCTTATTTTTGTTAATAAAAATGGAACTCGCCCATCATACTTCATGAAAAGGCGGATGGGAGGCCAGAGAGGGATTCTATTGCTCGTATTGCTCGCTGTAGCCCACTTCTGTGGACTTCGGCCATCCTTCCGGGTGGGCTGCCAACGATTCCAATTACAAAGACTGCAAATGTTAGAAACACTGACGATGCATAATCTTCGACGATGTCTTGGTATGAATACCCAGGCGCCCCTAGTTGTTGCAGTTCTGCGTTATAAAAGGAGAGTAGGCTTGCTAATTCCGCCTGATCAAGTTCCTCAGCCATGCTAAGAGTGAGAAAATATGCAACGTCATAAATTCCTCGAGCTTTCGCGGTAAATTGCCAATCGATAGCCGTAATCTCACCAGTAGTAGAAAAAAATAGATTATCTAATCGAAAGTCGCCGTGAATTATAGAGACTGGTCGAGTTGACAACGATTGTAATAAATCAGGATATGTGTCAACCGCTCGGTTAATAAGTTGAGCAGTCTGTTGAGATACATCGACGGATTGCTCATAGAGCTCCCAAGCTGCTCTAAAGGCATTTTGCACAGGTTTCGCATTGTGAAGACCAACAGTCGTGTATGGGAGCCACGAATTCTGATTCTCGTCGGAATAATCCCAGTAGGCCGCATGTAACGAGGCGAGCGCACCAAGCACATGTTTAGCTTCGGCATACGAGCATCCTTTTAGCTGGTCACCTTGATTCTCTGGATCAAGCGATTCGAGTAATAGTAGGTGTTCCGTACCGTCTTCAGTCTCTTGATACTCCGCATAATAAGATTCAGGTAAAACCAAGGAGCTATTTTTTGCGATGTTAGGTGCGAAAAGCTTGTAAAAATTGACTTCTCGCTGGAACCATTTTTGAAAGTTGGCCACATTAGACCCTACGCGCGGCGTATTTTTTGCAATTATCTTGTCGGGCCCAATTCCATCTTCATACCCCATATTCAAGAACACGACATCGCTGTTTGCGCCAGTCATGTCGCCGATCTCTTCGATTTTTATTTGTCGGACAGTTGTTAATCTGTCGATCAGTCCATGTTTTCGCAGGAGATCAGTCGCCCATCTGGGTGTTAACTCCTCAACGTGAATTGGCATATTTTTATGATCCATAAAATCACTTTTTAGTACGATTATTTCGTCCGTAATGGGGGAACACGGTTATAGTAGTTTGGTGCATGACGACCTTGCATAGTCACGCTCGAAAAAAATAGTAAATGAGGGATTAACTTAATTGACATCTACATCTAGCTTTGCATTCGATTTGCCTGTTACTCGGCATACTTTGCCCAATGGTCTGCGCGTTTTGCTCCATCATGATAAGTCTTCTCCAATCGTGTGTGTATCAGTTTATTATCATGTAGGAATGAGATCTGAACCGAAAGGTCGGACCGGATTTGCGCATCTTTTTGAACACCTTATGTTTCAAGGTTCGGCTCAGATGGAAAAAATGGAACTTGTAGGTCAGGTACAGTCGGTCGGGGGAACGCTCAACGGCTCTACTCGTTTTGACTTCACCAATTATTGGGAGGTAGTACCGTCTCATGCGCTTGACTTAGCCTTATGGATGGAGGCCGATCGTATGCGCGGTCCTGACATAAGTGAAGTGGAACTAGAGAATCAACGTGATGTGGTGAAAAATGAGATTCGAGTAAATGTCTTAAATCGGCCGTATGGAACTTTTCCATGGTTAGACGTGCAGGAGCATGCCTTCGATAATTGGCAGAATTCGCACAACGGGTATGGTGACATGGTTGATTTGGATTCAGCAACACTCGAGGATGCTCAGGATTTTTTTGATCGTTACTATTCGCCGAAGAACGCTGTTCTGTGTGTTGCTGGTGATTTTGAAGAAGCTGCAGCTCTAAAATCAATTGATACCTATTTTTCGGATATTCCAGCTATGAATCCACCTGAAAGGCCTGACATCGCTGAAGAGCGCCAAGTGTCAGAGAGAGTACATTCGAAGGTTGATCCCTTAGCCTCTCGCCCAGCTTTGGCACTCGCCTATCGGACTCCTGAGAGAGGTTCCAAAGACTATTATGCTCTTGGACTCTTGAACGGTATTTTGACAGTAGGGGATGATTCGCTGTTGCGAAAAGAGCTAGTGCGCAAAAAAGGATTTACGAGTTCCGTTTCTGGGTCGATGAATTTTTTGGGTCATATGCACAATGCCGAGACACCTTTGCTCCTCACTATTTCTCTCATCCATGATGACAAAGTTGATCCTGATTCAATAATTATGGAGATTGATCAAATTATTAATTCGATCTCCAGTTCACCGATTAATGAGGACTTGCTGATTCGTGCTAAGACTAAAATACGGTCGGGTCTTTACGGGCTGCTGTCTGGTTCTGGCTATCCTAGATTTGGCGTATCCGATCTTTTGTGTTCGTTTGAGTTGCTTGAAGGAGACGCTTCGTTAGCGAGTAGCATCCCCGAAAGGTTCGAAGCGATTGAGATTGATGATCTCAGACGGGTGGCTGAAGAGTATTTGGTTCCGTCAAATCGGACGGTGATTAAACTTGTGGCGGGTGCGAAATGACAAACGATATGACCTTACCCCCTAAGCCTACGTTAGGACCAATTAGATCTTTCACGCCGAATGCTAGGCAGCGTTTTTCACTGGATAATGGCATGCAGGTTTCGATGTTTGGGCTTGGAAGCGCACCACTGGTTTATTTGCGTTTAGTTATACAAGCACAACCGAGTGCTGATGCTCGTCTGTCTTGGATTGAGAAGTATGTCGCTGAATACATGGGAGAGGGCACCACTGATCTAGACGCAGATTTATTTGCCGAAGCTTTTGCTGCCATCGGTGGTCAGCTACATATTTCTGCGGATGACACTTCGACAAATTTCTCGGCTACTGTACCTTCTGAATTCATGACTGAAGCATTAAAGTTGGTTGCAATGGCTGTACTACGACCTGAGTTTCCTGTAACCGAGGCTGAGCGACTTCAGTCCAACTTGCTGAGAGAATTGGATCTATCAAAAGACCAACCACAAGTTAATGCGGCTGAAGGATTTCGAAAAGCTTTATATGGATTAAACCACCCGTTTGGTCGATTGTTGCCAAGCAGAGATAATTTATTGCAGTTTAACGCAGAGATTGCGGCAGGCTACTCCAAAATGCACCATGTGGCCAATAGTGCGCATCTGTATATAAGTGGGCAATTTGACGAGAGCTTAGTTAAAGGAGCGGTTGAGGATACTTTTGGAAACTGGATACAGGGCGATTCATTCAATAACACTCTGCCCGCAGCAAGCTCATCCCATCAGACAGTTCTATTTGATCGCCCGCAAGCAGAGCAGTCAACCATCTATTGGGGTTTACCCATATCACATCCTGGTGAGACGAGCTGGATTGGCCTAGAAGTCCTAAATGCACTTCTGGGAGGATCTTTTCACTCGCGGATAACCCTTAATATTCGTGAGGACAAGGGCTATACCTATTCTCCACGTTCGATGATGACAGCGCGATCTAAGGATGGAATTTGGTTGCAAGTGGCAGATGTAACTACTGATGTAACCGCACTTGCGCTGGGTGAAATTTTTAAGGAGATTATGTCCATTCGAGAAACTTTGGTGACTGGTGACGAGCTTGATGCGATTAAGCAGTACATGGTTGGTTCTTTTGTGCGTGAAATGTCGGAGCCCGGCTCACGAATGGGACATTTCATGTTCTCAGATAGGCATAATTTGTCTGATTCTGAGGATTCGTTGTACATTGACCGCGTTCAGGCCATTACTCCGGAGGATTTACGGACACTCGCCGAGCAATTTATCGATCCCGCAAGGATGACACTTTCTATTGTTGGAGATGCTGAAAAGATTACAGATGAACTTGAAGAATTACAGATCTTGGCTCCTATAGAGATAGGTGTATAGCTGATAGAAAGCTAAGGAGTTTTATATTAGTTCGAGTCAGACCAAGACTTTTTTTGAGTTGTGGAGATTGCTGTTCTGGCCCGTCTATGGACCAACCTTTTTAATTTCAGCGGGGCAAGGGGCAGTTCTTCCAATTATTCCCCTCGTGGCGAGAGATCTTGAAGCATCTTTAGCCTTAGCAGGTGTGATTGCTGCGTTCAGAGGATTTGGGAATAATATATTTGATATTCCGGCAGGTATGATCGCTGGCCGATTTGGCGAGAAACTCTCGATGATTTTTGCGGGAATTATTCTTCTAATATCTGCACTTTTTGCGATTGTGGCCATGCAGCTAGTAGAATTTTCGGTGGTGTGGGCACTTGTTTGTTTTTCTTGCACTATTTTTACGCTCGGAGCTGCCTCATCGCTGTGGCAGGTTGCAAGATTGATTTTTGTCACTCAGGTGTGTCCGGAAAATCAACGTGGACGCGGAATTTCACTGGTAGGTGGATTTACTAGAGCTGGAAGATTTGTAGGCCCTCTGCTTGCGGCGATTTTTTACGGGTTTTACGGTCTGGAGTCGGCCTTCCTGATTTTCGCGATATTTATTTTTCTCTCATTGATATTGGTTGTCAGATATGTCCGAAATACCGGTACTGCGGATGAGAGCGAATCGAGTTCGATAGCAGAAGTAGTGACCGTTCTAAAGAATTATCGGACAGTTTTTGGACGTGTTGGTATTGCCGTAGTTTTGTTAGCTGTCGCACGACACTCTAGAGATATTTTTTGGCCACTATGGGGCAGTGAAATTGGCCTAAGTGCTCAGGAAATCTCAGTAATTATGGGTTTAGCTTATGCGGTCGACACTGTTCCTTTCTATTTTGCCGGAATTGTAATGGATAAGTTTGGTCGTAAGGCGGCGGCTGTGCCTTGTTTATTGATTCTTTCCTTCACAGCTTTTGGTTTAGTTTTTACCGATACATTTTTGGGAATGTTAATTATTTGTCTAATTAGTGGATTTGGTAATGGGTTGGGTAGTGGGATTGTGATGACAATCGGTGCGGACTTATCTCCAATTCGCGGACGTGGAGAATTTCTTGGTGCCTGGAGATTAATTGCTGATACTGGTCAAAGTGGTGGACAGCTAATGCTTGGTCCGATAGCTGCATTGACTTCGTTGGGGATAGCGATTGGAGGTGTCGGTGTCTTGGGATTGTGTGGTGTCATTGCTTTTATATTTATTGCACCTGAACCCCAAGTATTTCATAAATTAAAATCTCACGAGTGATTTATTTGATTGGCAAATTAAAGAAATCCTGATCGCCATCTACAACTTTCCACATATACCAAGCGCCGGCCGAGCAGTACGGATGCCAGTTGGCACCGATTTCAGTTGCTTTTTTTGGTGTGACTGTCTCGTTTATTCGGTAGGCAATTTGCATACCGTTTCTTACTCCAAGATCCCCTATGGGTAGAATGTTCGGGCGCCGCAGCTGTGACATTAAAAACATATGAGCCGACCATTCGCCTAGTCCGTGAACATTAGTGATTTTCTCTATCACCTCTTCGTCAGAGAGTGTTTGTAGGATTTGAAAGTCTATTTGTCGTCCAGAGACATGTTCTGCAAGGCTTCGTAGATAAGATATTTTTTGACGAGAAATGCCAGCGTCTCGAAATACTGAATCAGAGCTTTTTAGTACTTGATCAGGCGTAGGGTAGCCCGATTTCATAGTTTTTTTGTAAGAGTTCAGCCAGCGCGTCTGAATAGCTTGTGCTGCCGAACCTGCGAGCTGTTGAAAAAGGATTGTTCGGCACAGACTCGACCAGCCATCATGTATAGGAGGCTTTGGGAGATATTGTCCATATTCTGTAATCAGCACACGGAGGACAGGATCTACCTCACTTAAGTATGATGCTGCTTTTTTTGCCCATCTGACCCGTGGGTATCCAAGATTAGTCATATCATTAATATTATCCGCTTTGCGGACTGTTGAAAGCGGAATCAAGGATCTAATAATGCAAACAAATTTTTTAAACTCTATGAAAGATGTATCGAGACTTTCGTTGGGTGGTGGTGGGATTGGCCAGGTTTGGGGACCGACTACTCGAGAGGAGGCAGTAGGGGTACTTACAGCTGCGGTGGATGAGGGGATCACACTGATTGATCTTGCTCCCTCATATGGAAATGGTGAGGCAGAAAACGTCTTCGGTGAAGCATTTAATGGCCGACTTCCACATAATCTATATGTGACTACCAAGTGTAGACTCGGCGCACCTGCTCCTGATGAGGTTTTTTCGACTCTGTATAGAAGTCTTGAAGAGTCGCTTATGAGGATGCGGGTATCGAAGGTAGACTTAATGATTCTCCATGGGATGATTGTGCCGGATGCCGTGCGCGGAGTGGAAACGGATTTCGATTCCGGTACCCCGCTTTCTTTGTACCGAAGTCACGTACGTGGTGCTTTTCAAAAACTTAGGGAAGAAGGGCTCATCGGGGCTTGGGGTATTACTGGGATAGGCGTTCCATCCGCACTTCTTGAAGTTATCAACGATGTAAAAAGCGGTGAGGAACCTGCACCCTCGGTTATACAGGTAATTGCAAACTTATTAGATTCTCCTGGTAGTCTGAAGCGTTATAAAGAGCCTGCAGTTCCGCGAAAATTGATAGGTGCAGCAAAAATTGCGGGTATGGGAACTATGGGGATTCGTGCAGTACAGGCTGGAGCTCTGACGGCTAAAATCGACCGTGATCTAGCGGGGGATCATCCCGATCTTATTGACTTTCAAAGGGCAACCGTGTTTAGAGAGATAGCTGAACGGGTAGGAGAATCCCCTGCACGTTTAGCTCATAGATATGCGTTAGCAATGCCAGGCGTTGACACGGTCGTGTTAGGCGTGAAAAATCGTCAGGAATTGACTGAGTGTATTGAAGCTGAGAGCGAAGGCCCCTTGAGCCTGCAGCTCTGTACTGAAATTGATATCGCGGTTAAGCGACTAGCTTGACCCATCAATTACTTGAGTCTCTCGCAAAAAATGCTGCGCCTATTAGTGGCGCATTCCCACCAAGGCTTGTTTGAAAAACAGGCAGATTATCTTTATATCGTGGTAAAGCGGTCTCCTTTGTTTTTTGTAGTAGTTCGGTCCACCAAGGTGATAATCCTTCGATAACCCCACCACCTAAAATTAGCGCTTCTGGATCAAAAAGTGCCAGCAAACTTGCAAGGCCAGATGAAAGATTATTGAGCACGTCTGAGATGATTTCACTGGCTAATGCATCGTGTTTTTTAGCGGCAGCTACCACGGTAGCTGCCGTAATTATTTGATCGCCTGTATTGAGGATACTATCCCGATGAGATGCGATTCTTTTTTGCGCTATATCTGCGATCGCTGATCCAGAGCTCGAGCCTTCTAGGCAGCCCTTGCAGCCGTTTTCACAAGATCTTCCGCCTCGGTCAATTATGATATGACCCGCTTCGCCGGCACCACTGTTGTGTCCGACGACGAGCTTTCCGTTTGCCATGAGCCCAGCACCGATACCAGTGCTAACGGTTAGATAAATTATGTTCAACTTATCTTTGTGATTACCAACTCGAGATTCTGCTAATACCGCCATTGCTCCGTCATGAGCTGTAACTGTAGGAGATCCAATTTTACTTTGTAGATATTGACTAACTCCGAATCCTTCCCAATTCGGCAAATTAGGTGACAGGTCATATACACCGTCGTATATAGAAATCGGTCCGGCCGAAGCTACGCCTAACGGCGTTGTTTTGAGATCGACTTCTAGTCGTTTTGCAATACTGCTGATGTTCAGGGCCAGTTCGTTCATGGCGGACCGAAAGCCGCGATCT
>CAJXBM010000039.1:0-15531 GCA_913051185.1 uncultured Chloroflexota bacterium
CGGCCAGAAACACTATCGCTTCGTGAATCACTCCAGGCATTCATCGACCACAGACGTCAGGTTGTCCAAAGACGATCAGTTTTCGACAGGCACAAGGCGCGGCAGCGAAGACATATATTAGCTGGTCTTCTTAAGGCGATAGAGAATCTCGATGAGATAATCGACGCCATCCGAAGTGCAGAATCAGCTGAAGTAGCAAAAGCAAGGTTGATGGATTCACCTCACAACCTAACTGATCGACAGGCGCAAGCAGTACTCGACCTCCAGCTTCGTCGACTTGCTCAACTCGAATCCTCAAAAATAGTTCAAGAATATGATGAACTAGTTGCATTCATAAATGAGTTAAATGAACTCCTTGGAAGTCAAGAGAAAATCGATGATGTATTGAAGGCTGACAATGCTGAGCTACGCGAAAAGTATGGTGATGAGAGAAGAACTCAAATTATTGAATCACCCGTTACTGACATTTCTGCGGCTGATTTGATTCCTCATCAACAGGTGGTCGTAACCATGTCCGAGACCAATTACGTAAAACGTGTTCCTCTAGAAACATATAGGACGCAGAATCGTGGTGGCAAAGGAGTTGCAGGACAGAGGCTACGTGATGAAGATAAAATAAAACTTCTGTTATCCTGCGACACACATGACCGACTTTTGATATTTGCTGCGTCAGGCCGAGTTTTTGCCCTTCCGGCCCATGAAATCAATGATTCTTCCAGGACCGCGCAAGGTGTTCACATCAGAAATCTAGTCGAATTTGGTGAGACTCACGACGGCGATCAAGTCACTGCTGTTATAGCTATAAAAGATCAAGATCAATCCAATGAAGATCAGGCTGCTATGATTTTTGCCACTGAAAAAGGTGAGGTTAAACGCACGCTTCGCTCGAGATTTGATCAGGTCAGACGCAACGGAATTATAGCCATGAACTTAAAGCCTGGTGACCGTCTTGTATCTGTTTCCCCAGCATCAATTGACTCCACCGCAATTCTCGTATCTAGTGACGGATATGCTGTCAGATTTGAGTTAGAAAAACTCAGAGAAGCTTCACGTACATCCGGTGGGGTCAAAGGAATTAAATTAAATGAGGGTGCCCGTCTGGTGGGATTAGTCATAGATAGTGAAGGCGATGACATACTAGTCATGTCAGACGAAGGTAAAGGCAAGAGAACACCAATATCAGACTATCCAGTAAAAGGTAGAGGAACTCGCGGTGTCCGCACATTTGGCTCAACAAACGATGTTGACTTAATAGGAGCAGCAGCAGTGCGAGAAAACGACCAACTTATGATCATTACCAAAAATGGACAAATGCTCCGAACTCGTGCTGGAGACGTTCGGCAGTCAAGTCGTGCAACAAAAGGGGTAATGACCCAAAAGCCTACTGACGGCGATTCATTAGCTGCATTTGCAATAGACATTGCCGATCGAGAACAAGAAAACTGATGGTCGGGGTGCCCGGATTTGAACCGGGGGCCTCTTCGTCCCGAACGAAGCACTCTGCCAGGCTGAGCTACACCCCGTAGGTACTGAAGACTATCAGATTGCCACTACTCAATCGATTGACTAACAGATTCTAGGTGCGCAGAGATCAAAGAAATTTGTTCCGCAAGATTAAGGTTTGCTGGAATCATAATCCCATTTTTGAGTTCATTCACATTGAGTCGCTCAAACAAACCTAGCTGTTCCTTCAATACACCTGAGGTGGCATCTGAAATATTACCCGCTTTGTTCATTCTTTCAAGCACACGAGCTTCAGCTGTTTTAGCATCAATATCAATAGCTATCAAAGTTGAGAGCGCTCCCGACTGAGTAGCAAAAGCCACCGAATTCAATCGCTGAGCCTTCGTCAAATGTGTTGCGTCCATCACGACAGATTGGCCGCGGGATATATATATTTGAGCTTTCTCAAGCATCCTCTCATAAACTCGCTGACTAATAACATCTGAATACTTTGATGATGAAAGTGCCTCGTCGACAGCAACACCAAACATTTCCTTGCGGATAACATCACTATTGAGCCACACAAAGCCATACTTAGAGGCTAATGTCGCGCCGATAAGCGATTTGCCGCTTCCAGACACACCGCACATTACTACAGACATTGCCTGACTCACTTGCGGTGCATATTCAACCGCGAGTGAAAAATATGTCGAGGCTTCTAACTCCGATTTTTGACGATCTTCTTTGCTAAGACCTGAATCCTGTGAGGTTATCGACGCAATCTTTCCTCTCACAAATGCCCGAAACAATCTGTGCAACGGCTGTAGTAGGCTTAGCGTTTCGTCACCGGTCGCGACAATGTAGCGACCAACAAGCTCATTAGCCAAGTCTTCATGACCTAATGCCGTCATATCCATGGCAAGAAAAGCGAGCTCGTAGCCAACATCCAAATAACGAAACTGAAACCAATCATTAAATTCAATTCCGTCAACTATAGCTATTCCATCCGACCGACCAGACGCGAGCTGTGAGAAAGAATCTAAAAGATAAATATGGTCACAATGCAAATCACCATGACCCTCAACAATTCGACCAGTCTCAAGTCTTTCCAGCAAAATAGATTCGTACGCTTCCAGCATCGTCTCCACCGACGTCAGCAAACGCTGATACGTCCTACGCGACAACGTGAAGTCAATAAATTCTGAAATCTCAGCTAACTCTCTATCCCACCATTCCTTAACTTTCTTTGGTCCAGCAAATTCAACATCTGGATCCACTTTCTTACAATTTTTGTGAAACTCAAAAAGACACACCGCCAAACGCTCCGCTAGATCATCCAGGTTGCTACCACCAGTCTTGAGGATCGCCGCTAACGTAGCATTCTCAGGTAAGCGCCTCATCTTGACTGCCCATTCCAAGATCTCCGATCCCGCAGCTCGGTCGGCTGGTGGATCTACAACAATTTGTCCAGAACTCAAACGAACAACAGATACAACCTCTAGATAAACAGAAGGGGCCAGTCGTCTATTCAATAGGACTTCCTGATCGCAAAATTTTTTCCGGCTTTCAATCGATATCTGGCTAATGAAGCCAAAGTCAACTGGCTTCTTTGTCTTAAACACATAGTCACCAGCGATATGCACATACGAGATGTGAGTCTCGCGAAGATCGATCTCCGCCACTTCATAACTGTACGCAGACGAACTAAGTAGGGCAGTCACATACTCAGGAGGTTTTGACAACATTCACTGAAGCTAAACGCGTCTTGCCAACAAGTCAAACTAAGACCGTTAGAATAGTGATATGGAAAACTCTGAACTCACCCACCTTGATTCATCTGGCTCAGCTCACATGGTAGACGTATCCACAAAGGACATCACCACACGTGAAGCTACAGCACAATCAAAAGTATTCCTAAAAAAAGAAACACTCGAATTAATTACACATGGGAATATTCCAAAAGGAGATGTTTTCGCAAGTGCCCGAATCGCGGGAATTATGGCAGCAAAAGAAACTCACCGACTAATCCCACTCTGTCATCCCTTACCAATAACAGCTGCAAACGTAGAAATTACTGCACAAACGTCTGGAAATCAGCACATTATTATTATTGAGGCTACAGTGCGAGTAAATTCTCAAACCGGAGTTGAAATGGAAGCACTCACGGCCGCGAGTATCGCCGCTTTAACCATATATGACATGTGCAAGGCAGTTGATCGCGGCATGACTATCTCAGATGTGAAATTACTGAAAAAATCTGGAGGGCGCTCCGGCAATTATCAATCAGAGTGAACTAACTCAACGCCTAAAGAAATTGCTTCGCCATCAAGCTCTCCAGACCAGGAGGTCGCCTGCTCAGAAGAGTCTCCCTCATTAATTTCCAGTGCCAAAGTCTCATCGGCTATATATTCTAGGTGTAAACTCATGGCTGATGAAATTAATTCGCTGCCAGACCAAGAAATATTAATCCTGTCTGATATATCGAATCCCGCGTCTCTGCGGAGATTTTGTAATCGTCTCACTATCTCGCGCGCTAGTCCCTCAGCCACAAGCGCCTCGTCAAGTCTAGTTTCAAGAAGTGCTAAATATCCACCATCCTCCTGTGCTGACCATCCATCAGATGCTTCTACATCAACAAGAATCTCCGTAGCTGTTAAGTCATACTCACCAAGAGTCACCGAACCGTTCAATTTCATTGATTCAATAATTTGACCTGAGTCAGCAGACTCGATTGCGCTCTTCACCACAGACACGTTTTTGCCAAATCTTGGGCCTAGTATCTGGAGATTGGGTTTGAGCTTGAAATGAACACGATCTCCTGGATCGTCGAGCACCTCTACCGTCTTTACGTTCAGTTCCGCAGCAATGTCCTCTGTCCACTCAGCTAACGCCTCACGCTCTTGGGGGTTACGTGGAATCAAGACAACCGTCGCACAGGGTTGCCTGACTTTGACTTTTGCCTGTTCCCTAGCTGCTCGTCCTAGCGAAATCATTTTCTGCACCAAAGAAACCTGACGCGACAAATCCTCGTCAATTAATTCTTCCGATGGAACTGGCCAGTAGTTCAGATGAACAGAGTCGATATCGCTACCACTGTGTGATCGCTCCAAATTCTGGTAAATAGTTTCGGCAATAAACGGAGTAAACGGTGCTAATAACTTACTCACGGTGGTTAGGCAATGATACAGAGTTGCCAACGCAGCTCTGGAATCTTCATCATCGCCAGATTTCCAGAATCTTCTTCGATTCCGCCTCACGTACCAATTCGAAAGCTGATCTACGAACGACGCTATCGGATGAGCTGCCTGGGCAGGCTCATATGCATCCAAGGCAGAAGTCACTTTACTTACTGTGATTTCAAGTTCAGAACGAATCCACCTGTCGATTGGAACCTGCGAATCAAGTGAGCTGTAATCTGCAGGATTAAACGTGCCCGTATTTGCGTAGGTGACAAAGAATGAATAGGTATTCCACAACGTCGATAAAAACTTTCTCGATGTCTCTTGCACTAAGTCCGCCGAAAACCTTCTCGAATTTCCAGGGGGAGAAGCCGTATACATCGTCCAACGCACCGCATCCGCTCCATAGTCATCCAAAACTGACCACGGGTTAATCACATTTCCCACAGATTTTGACATCTTTGAACCTTCGCCATCAAGAATATGACCGAGGCAAATCACATTCTCAAAAGACCGCTCGGCGTGAGTATCACCGGTGCTATGCAATAACGTTGCTAGAGCATGCAGTGTATAAAACCAACCTCTTGTCTGATCAACTGCCTCACAAATAAAGTCTGCGGGAAATTGCTCAGCAAAAACATCTTCGTTCTCAAAAGGGTAATGGTGCTGTGCATAAGGCATGGCACCTGAATCAAACCACGCGTCTGCCACCTCAGGAGTCCGATTCATTCGGCCACCACAATTTGAACAGCCAATAATCACGTCATCCACAAATGGTCTGTGCGGATCTATTTCGCCACTAGGGCGCCGAATTGCGTCACCCGTGCCGTCTATTGCTCTCTCAAAAAGCTCGTCAAAGGACCCAACAGCATCGGTAGAGCCACAGGCTTCACAGGACCATATAGGTAGAGGAGTGCCCCAGTAACGCTCGCGTGACACCGCCCAGTCCACATTATCAGAAAGCCACTCACCAAATCGACCATCTTTTATATGATTAGGAACCCAACCAATTCTCTGATTCGAAGAAACCAGATCATCGCGCACCGCAGTCGTACGTATATACCAAGACGGTTTTGCGTAGTAAAGAATCGGCTGATCACATCTCCAACAGAAAGGATATGTGTGTCGAATCTGCTCAGATTTGAATAAAAGACCTCGTTGACGCAGATCAGCAGTAACCGCTTTATCAGCGTCCTTGGCAAATAGTCCATCTCCAGGACCACCCAAGACAACTCCATCTGGACGTACGGGTTGCAAAAACATCAAATCATTAGCTCGACCGATTCCATAGTCCTCTGCGCCAAAAGCTGGAGCCACGTGAAGAATACCTGTTCCTTCATCAGTCGTTACCTCATCTGAAGCTACAACTTTGCGGTTAGGAAGATCTTCTAGGGAGGCGGGCCTCACGGCAACACCATCCACAAACATATATGGATCTGTATCATCCCAGAGCTCAGCTGGCCACAGTTCTTCGTAATGCGCATCAAGTAAGCTAGCTCCCTTAAACCGAGCTAAAACCTCACCATCTGGGGCAAGATCAGGCACTCTATCTGTGGCGACGATAATTCGCTCGACACCAATATGTTGATCTTCTCTTTCAACCAAGGAATACTCAGCATTCACAGAAACCGCTAACGCGGCTGAACCGGAAAGTGTCCAAGGCGTAGTCGTCCAAGCCAGCAAAGATGTCTTGATTCCTTGTCCGAGTTGCAGAAACTCAACAGATTCATCGCTCAGATTACTAGACTCACTAGGCAGAACGAAACGAATAGTTACGCCGGGATCCGGAGTGTCTTCTTTGTAACCGAGAGAAATCTCATGACTCGAGAGAGAAGTTTGACACCTGGGGCAGTGGGGCGTGACCCTGAAATCTTGGAACATTAAACCGTTATCCCACAAACGCTTAAATATCCACCAGCAGGACTCAACATAATTCGCGTCATAGGTCACGTAGGGGTCACTCATGTCTACCCAGTAGCCAATCCGATCTGTTAAGCGTTCCCAGTCCTGCACATAATTAAAAACAGATTCTCTACATCTTCGGTTAAATTCCTCAACTCCAAAACTCTCTATTTCTTTCTTTTCTTTAAGCCCCAGCTGCTTTTCAACTTCTAGTTCAACCGGAAGTCCGTGCGTATCCCAACCGCCTTTTCTTGGCACACGATACCCACGCATGGTCCGATATCTGGGAATCAAATCCTTAAACGCACGAGCGAGTACGTGATGAATTCCGGGATTTCCGTTGGCAGTAGGAGGGCCTTCATAAAAAATGAATTTATTGTCGATCGGTCTTTCTTCGACCGATCGTTTAAAGACATCCAATTCTTTCCACAATGCCAGAATATCCTGCTCTTGTGCAGGAAAAGAAACTCGAGAGTTGACTTCTTGAAAGAGTCCCAAACCTATGCCCCTAATCAATCACTTAGTTACATATTTTTCTAAAAACCGAGATATTTAACATAGTATGTACTCTGCATATCCCCACGACACCTTTGGCTTCGTCGTTTAATTAATGACGTCCAACTGACACTATTCCATCCGAAACACTAACAGTCTAATTCAACCTTATCTACAAAGGCCCGAACAGATGAATTCCAAACCGACGGATTTTCAAAATAAGCTGAGTGCCCCGCTGCAGGGACACCTACATATTGGGAACCAGGAGTTAGTTTGTGAGATATTTGAATTAAATCAGGATGAACGACACGATCATAATTTCCACAGATCCAGAGTATAGGTAGTCGACTTTCACTCAACCGCTGAGCAGTTGTTCCTTTGTAATTAATCATTCTGGCCGTAGGAGCCAAAAAATCTTTTGGCCGTTTCGGATTCAAACCACGCAGCTGCCTATATAAAAACTGTCGTTCAGGATTAGTTTTAGCGAAATCAGGCGCCATCGCTCTCTGCAATAACGAGCCCGCTAGCGTGCCATCTTGCTCTAATTGTGATTTTAATACCCTGTATGATTCGTCAACGCACCCTCCATTCGTACCAGAATAAATCAATGATTTAATCATCTCAGGCTCTCGTGAAAATAATCCAAAAGCCGTGCGTCCTCCCATGGAATGAGCCACAAAATGAACATTATCGACTTTAAGGTGTTTTAATAATGCTCGCGTATCGGCCCCGAAAGCAATCCGACCGGGTCCGTCCGTAATATCTGGGGAACGCCCGAACGCCCGATGGTCAAATGTAATAACTGGATATTTGTCTGAAAAGGCTTGAATATTTTGCCACCAAACCGCAGCATTCCCTCCCGCCCCGTGAGCCAATAATATTGGCGACAGAGTACTCGTAGCTATATCTGGTCCATGGGTCTCATAATATAGTGAAAAGCCATCAGCGAATTCTAGGCGGGGCATATTCCTTCAACTCCTCGTCCCATGGCTCTCCAGTTGCCTTGGCTACAACGTCTAGCATATCCTCAACGTCGCCTTTAAGTGCATCGTCTGGTTGCTCAGCCAAAATCGCTAATGCATCTAGGAATAGCGTACGAGCTTGTTTATAAAGCGCTTGTGGCCCCTCTATCGGGGTCTGAAACGAAAATTTCGGACGTTCTAATGCATTAGCGATGTACTCGGAACACCAACCGGCTGTATATAAAATGTACGCATCTGAAGAATCGGACTTCACAGCCATCTTCAAATAATCCAAACCTTCTTTGAACTTACGTTGCCTCGTGATTAACGTCTGCCCGAGATACGAATATCCCGCTGCGAACTCAGGATGATTTGAAATAATTTCAAGAACCTGTTCAACCGCCCTCGAAATATCTCCAGCTGCATGCAGTTGCATGGCTTCACGCAACAGGGTGTTCGGATCAAAATTTGCCATACATATAACTCTAACCGGCATAACGCCTAAATTTATTATTTAGCAGAGCTAAAATTAAAATAATGCGCTAATATGCGTTATTACTGGGGAGGTATATTAAATATGACTGATGAGTTAGAACTAACACAGGATATGAAAGATGCGATTGACCGAGAAGGCGATCCTGTTCTGTACGAGGTCACAACGCTGGGGATTCGAACGTTTGCTCGAGCCGTCGGCTATACAAATACTAAATATTATGACGAAGATGCAGCTCAAGCGGCTGGCCATTCGGCCTTGCCATCACCACCAGGCTACCTAGGTATGCCGATATGGAACCCAAACAAAGAGCCCTCACGACAGCCTACCTTCAATAATCCATTTACAAGGAATTTAAACGGTGGAACTCAAGTTCAGCCGATTCAACAGGTATATGCCGGAGACGTACTCAGTGCCGTTTCACGAATCACCAACCTGACCTTGAGTCCAAGTAAATCCCTCGGGAAGATGCTGATTCGCGAGACTGAAACTGTCTATACGCGACAATCAGATGGTGTTGTTGTAGCCAAAACTCAAGGTCAAGGAATTTCTTACTAGGATATTTATACGTTAACGAAGGAGAAAAACATGGTATCTGCACAAAACTGGAATGAAGTAAGTGAAGGGCAAGTGTTCACGCTTACCGAGCCAATGGACTCGCAACGACTTGTCATATGGGCTGCGGCTTCGGGCGATTTTTACCAAATTCACTACGACGATGACTTTGCAAAAGGAAATAATCTCCCTGACATCATTGTACACGGAGCACTGAAAGGAATGCTCGTTGGACGATTACTCGACGAGATTTGTGGCGACTCGGGAAGAATTACAAACTTTGGAGTCTCCTATCGAGGGATGGACCCAGCACGCCAAGATTTAACAGTGCATGCGACCGTGACAAAAAAGTATGAAGAAAACGGTGAACACCTATTAGATCTTGAAGTCGGAGTAAAACAAGAAGACGGATCCACTGAAACTACGCCAGGAACAGCCACTATATCTATACCCGCCTAGTCACAATTCGATAGTATGAACAGCAGGGATTTTGAACGGGGCGTCCGACTTGCTGGACTGCCAGTTCCAGACTCGGACATCAAGCTGATTGGTAGCGATCCCGTCTACTACTCCCCTTTCCACCTTGGAGAGGGAGCCGCCATAGCTCACGCATTAATAGGGTCAAAAATTGACCAGATGTGGCGGGAACAGGGACACAAGGCTCAGCAAATTACCGTCGATGTCCGACACGCCGCTGCATCACTGAATTCCTACCGCTGGCTGGAAATTAAGAATAAGTCAGCAACAGAGGGTCTACCCGCGGCGAGAAATATGACCCGAATCTTTAGGTGTAAAGATGGCAGGTTCATCCACCTACATAAATCATTTCGCGACGGGCCATCTATTGCAGTCGAACTAGGAATAGAGCCAGAAGCTGATGTTTCAACTATTGCTGAAGCGATCTCACGTCGGGGCTCTTTTGAGTTAGAGGCTGCACTAACTCGACAAGATCTCACAGGAGCCGTCGTTAGAAATCCATCCGAATGGGTAAAACATCCGCAAGGAAAAAAGTTGCTTCGAAGACCTGTGGTTGAAATTACAAAAATTGGTGATGCCCCTCCTGAACCGATCAAAATTGGCTCTCGACCGCTTTCAGACCTGCGGGTTCTTGACCTCACGCGTGTTTTAGCTGGCCCGACAAGCGCTCGTACGTTAGCTGAACACGGAGCAAATGTGGTACACGTAGCATCACCAAAATTGCCGACTTTTGACCTTTTTGAAATGGACACCGGCCATGGAAAACGTCAGATACACATTGACTTAGATATGGAGAATGACGTCAATATACTCACTTCAATGGCAAAACACACTGACGTCTTTAGTCAAGGTTTTCGGAAAGGTGCGCTCGATAGGCGTGGATTTGGCCCACAGCAACTGGCTAAGTTGCGGCCCGGTGTCATCTATGTGTCTGAAAATTGTTACGGACATCACGGACCATGGGCTAACAGGCCAGGTTGGGAACAGTTTGCGCAGACAGTCTCTGGAGTCGCTGAGATTCAAGGTCAAATGAGCCCCTTAAGTCCGGACAATGCAGACTCGATCGCTGCCGGTACCGATCCTCATACACCTCGACTAGCGCCGGCGGCTATGAATGATTACGTAACAGCATCATTCGCCACCTATGGTGTACTCGAAGCGCTACGACGACGAGCTGAAGAAGGCGGGTCATGGCACGTGCAAGTCTCACTTACCCAGACATCAATGTGGTTTGTACGACTAGGATTACTGCAAGGCGTTAGTCACGAACAAGATATAGGTACGGTAGATAATTTTCTCGAATCCCATGACACCCCGTATGGTGAAATGCTACATCTGGCCCCTGTACTGCAAATGTCTGATACACAGCCATATTGGGCCTTTGGTACTAGACCACTAGGAAGCGACGTAGCTGAGTGGACCTAATCTAACCACACACAAATTAGATATATTTATCGAAAAGTATATCTATGGTCTGTGAATATAGAAAAACTAATAAGAGGGGGGCAGACATCTGCCCCCCTCTTATAGTTTGTATTTTTAAAACAGTACTTTAGCCACAAGTAGTCTGAACAATCAGACGTGTCACCAAATATGGGTCCATATTTGAAGCCGGACGGCGATCTTCTAAATAGCCCTTTTGGTCAACCTCAACTTGCCACGGTATTCGTATAGACGCACCTCTGTCAGACACACCGTAACTGAACTGATCTATCCGTTGTGTCTCGTGGGCTCCAGTTAAACGATTTTCATTACCAGCCCCATAGTTAACTATATGCTCCTCTATATTTTTTCCGAGCGCCTCACAAGCATCAACAATTGGTTGGTATGACTCTCTCATCGACTTAGTGGAATAATTCGTGTGACACCCCGCACCATTCCAATCACCCAATACTGGCTTTGGATCAATAGATACGACCACATCGTACTCTTCTGCTACGCGGTGTAAAAGCCAACGAGATACCCACAACTGATCAGATACTTCCAAAGGTCCTAATGGACCAACTTGGAATTCCCATTGTCCGGGCATAACTTCAGCATTTGTTCCTGCGATGCCAATCCCTGCGTCGATACAGGCTGAAGCGTGCGCCTCGGATATTTCTCGACCAAAAATATTATTGGCCCCTACTGCACAATAATAGGGACCTTGTGGTCCAGGAAATCCGCCCTCCGGAAACCCAAGTGGCTGTTGACCATCAGCCTCAAACAGCGTGTATTCCTGCTCAATACCAAACCATGCCTCCTCATCAGCAAATTTCTCTGCCACATCGGCACAGGCTGCTCGGGTATTAGTTGGATGAGGCGTCATGTCGGGCAACAAAACTTCACACATCACTAATACATCGTCACCACCTCTAATCGGATCAGGACAGCTATAGACAGGTCTGAGAACACAATCCGAGTTTTCGCCAGGCGCCTGATTAGTACTTGAACCATCAAACCCCCATATAGGAAAATCAGTTGTGCCATCCGCCAGTACTCGTGTCTTTGACCGCATAGAGGGGCTCGGATCAGTCCCGTCAATCCAAATATACTCTGCCTTAAACGCCATAATCCCCGCCTTTCGCTGCACCTCCCATTGAAGGAAGTTTGATTAAACATGCTCCACTCAAATTATTTCGCGACAATGTTTCACCCATATTATCAATTCAAGTCGCAAATATTAAACTATTCAAGCCGGATATTACGGAATGACTATGCCTCACCTATAACGATCCACGAAACGATACCCCACGTTGCGGACAGTTTCAACAAATTCCTCTTCTGACTCAATCTTTGCTCGAATACGGCGAACATGGACATCCACTGTACGAACACCTCCAAAATAGTCGTATCCCCACACCTGATTCAGCAGCACTTCTCGCGTATACGGGCGACCAGGGCTAGATGCCAAAAACCGTAAAAGTGAATATTCTTTATAAGTAAGATCTATTGGCTCATTTGCGAGGGTAACTCGATACCTGTCTAAATCAATGATCAATGGGCCGTGACGAAGCCTGTTATCAACGTCTGTCCCAAGACTTCTTGTTATTTGTTTCGAAATTCGTACGCGAAGCTCTTCCTGGGAAATCGGAGCTTCCACGAAGTCATCTACCTCAAGAGATCGCAGATCGGGATAGGAACTCGAGGTAACGATCAAAATAACCGACGGTGTCGCCAAAACGGCCTCGTCCCTCAAAAGTGCAGCAATACCCCCCATCGATAAACCCATATCTAAATCAATCAGTATAGATACGGGTCGCCACGCCCTCGCTTCTTCTAGGCATTCCCTAGCTGTCGAAACAACCTTACTCAATCGGCCATCCGTGCGCGCTACAGCCTCCACGTCGGCCACGTATTCTAAGTTGTTAGTTAAAGTGAGATAACCTTCCATACCACGGAGTCTAGCAGTCCGCTAGGCTACGCAATAAGAACATATGTGCTATTATCCAACATGGTTAGTAATCTATCGGCCGCAGCAACTACTCGTGCTTGTCCAAATTAAGAATGGTTACTGAGTTCATATAATTGCGTATAGAGGTGAAATATAGCTAACCTCATAAGTCGCGGTCTAAATATTCACATATTTAGAAAGTAAATGCGCAAAACTGCGTGAACAATCCAAGCACGAGTATGAATTGGTGCGGCAGAGTAGATTAGTAATCCGGCTCCGACGCACTTGGAGGGTTGGCTGTTGTGAAGGTAATGTTTGTTGAAACTGTTGAGGGATCTGGCTCGATGGGAGACGTCAAAGACGTTAAGCCTGGGTATGCCAGAAACTATCTCTTACCGAAGGGTCTTGCTGTTCCTGCAACTCCGCATGCGGTAGCGCGTGCTGAAGAGCTTAGAAAACAAGAGCTTGAAAGGCAACAAGTGCTTGACGAGCACTACCGTGAACTTGTAAATAAACTTACCGAAAAACCAATAATTATTGGGGTTCGGGTGGGTGAACAAGGCCGCCTTTACGGATCTGTCAATAATGCAGACATCGCTAAGAACGCTGGGGAGATTCTTGGTGAAGATCTGGACAGACGTAGAATACTTCTTGGAGAAGCTATTCGACAAGTTGGTGTTTATACTGTGCAGCTTCGACTTTCACCGAAAGTACAGCCCCATATAACTGTGGTTGTAGTTGACGAGGAATCACCTGATGGTGTTGAAGCTGCTGCACAATTGCTATTAAACCCTCCTGAAGACCTTGACCCTGCGATTCCCGCAGACGATCAAGACTTTCAGGGAAGCTCTGAAGAAGATTCAGAGGATAGCGTGCAAAGTATTGATACTGAAAAAGAGTCTTCAAGCGCGTCGGAATCGGAATCTGAACACGATATATAGTTAGGTTGATTGAAAATCATAGATATTAGGCATGGTACTTATGATATTTCTGCGAGCGCTTAAAATTCTCTCGCCATAACTCAATTCACCTGACGATAAGGGCTCCGAGGGCTTGCAAATGGTGAATTCAACAGGCGGCAGACTGTCCGCTTTTCCGCAACGAGATCGAGCTACCGAAAGCTCCACTAATCGTTTACCACCGCATGATATAAGCGCCGAAGAGGCCGTGATAGCGGCGATCTTACTTGATGAGAGCGCCCTAGTCCGAGCGTCGGCCATCGTTGATACTGATGATTTTTTTGATGTATCGTGCAGAGCTGCATTTGAAGCAAGCATATTATTAGAAGAACGTGCAGAAGAAATTACTGCGACTACTGTCAGTCATGAACTAGAAAGATTAGGGCTTCTTGATTCAGTCGGAGGCGAGAGATTCTTAGCAGAAGTAATCGGTAAACACTTCACTGCTGAAGGCGTAGAAGCTCACGCCCGAATAGTGCGGCGAGATGGTCTGTACCGCCAGGCCATTGAAGGATTCAATTTATTGCTTCAGAAAGCTTACGAAGGAGGTTCTAATCAAGAGTCGGTAATTGCAATGGCTGAAGAACTTCTTCTAAATATTAGAGGTGCAGTAGGTTCGGGAGATTTCAGGCACATTGGGCTCATATTAGAGGAAATGCTTGAAAACGCCGACAGCGATGAAAATTTATCACTGCGAGCGGTAGCCAGCGGATTTCATGACCTGGATGCACAGCTCAATGGCGGGTTTCAAAGGGGTAATTTAATAGTAGTTGCAGCTCGACCGGGACACGGAAAATCTGCCTTACTTTTGAATTTCGCACGGCACTGTGCGGTAGAAGCAGCAGGCACAGTTGCTCTCTTTTCAATGGAAATGGCTGGAATCGAACTGGGAAAAAGGTTACTCGCATCTGAATCTGGTATAGCCTCTCCAAAACTCGTATATGACAACGATCATGAAATCGAACTGGCAAAAGTCATGGCGGCGCACGGACAACTCTCAGAAGCATCAATTTATATCAACGAGCAAGGAGATCTCACGGTTGCTGAAATTAGGGCAGCGGCCAAACGAATGAAGGCTGAACATGGATTAGATCTATTAATAGTGGACTATTTGCAGTTGGTGAGTAGTTCACAGAGATATGACTCCCCAGTGGCTAGTGTTACCCAAATATCGCGCACACTCAAGCAAATTGCACGTGAACTAGATGTTCCAGTAATAGCTGCAGCCCAGCTAAACCGAGCTGTGGAGCAACGAAAACCGCACATACCAATATTGTCCGACTTGCGCGAATCAGGTTCGATTGAGCAGGATGCGGACATTGTTATGTTCATATATAGAGAATCGGAGTACCACAAGAGCGAAGATCCACAAGATTGGCCACCCGATCTTGATCCGCGACAGGCCAAAATAATTGTCGCCAAGCACAGAAACGGAGCTACTGGAGTTATCGACTTGCATTGGGAGGAAACTCTGGCAACGTTCAAAGAATATGAGCTTTATGCTGATACGCCGACAATATCAATCGAAAACGGTTTTGAAAGCTTCTAACACAGCTACGAATATTATGAATGATTCAAGCAAGTTCGACCAAAAATCACTCTTTCATACAGGTCAAGCTGTTATACCGGTGCCTGTGCAATTTTTTAGCGAGATCCTTCTAGACATAGAAGATGAAGCTGAACTAAGAGTCGC
>CAJXBM010000040.1:0-15209 GCA_913051185.1 uncultured Chloroflexota bacterium
ATGAACTTTGGTTGTACTCAAAAGATCTCTTATTGACGCATTTCAGAGGACTTTTTAAAGACCATGGATTTCATACCTTTCTTAGTACGGTTCCAGTCGGAGCCTTAACTCAGATATGCGAAGCTATTGGTCGACCGGAAGATGCGATGAGACTGATTTCTGGCGTTGGAGATGTCGAGAGTGCAGCCCCCTCACAGGCAATGTGGGAACTCGGCCGAATAGTGGCTTCTGATTCGAAATTGATGAACATTTTCGATCAGGGAACTTCCGGCCTTTACGAGCGAATAATGGCTCTTGAGGAGGAATCATCAGAATTCGTGAGGTCATTCAGCGATTTCTTGTATCAGTACGGTGCTCGTGGACCAAACGAATGGGAACCGAGTAAGAACACTTGGGAAACTCAGCCCGAGCTAGCCTTGGCCGCAATTGATCGGATGCGCTTGGCTGGGGAAGATGCTAATCCAAAAGTAAAAGGCGCTGCTATGGCGGCTAATCGAGAGAGATTATCGACTGAAATCGCAGAGATTTTGTCTGGCGATCCCGAAACACAAGGAATGTTTCTTGCAGCTGCGAGATCGGCTGTCCTTTTCCAGGCCGGACGAGAGCGTACCAAGACTAATTGCATTAAATTAGAGCATGAAGCCCGTCTAGCTATGTTCACATTAGGCAATAGATTCGTAGAGGAGGGTGTTGCCCAAGATGTGAGTGATTTTGCTCTACTAACATCAGAAGAAATTGGCCAGTGGATAAAAGATCCAGCCGCATTCAAAGATTTAATTAGCTCACGTCGGTCACTTCAAATAGAATACGCCGAGATTACCGAACCATTTGTATTTTATGGAATTCAACCCGATGCATCGGAATGGGTACGAAGGGACGCCGATACAATCGATTTGGTAAAGTCAGGAGACGTACTACAAGGATTCCCCGGCTGCCCTGGGTCGGTAACTGGTATCGCTCGAATAATTACTGATCCAATGAACCCTAGAGCACTTGCACCAGGCGAGATATTAGTCGCTCCGCTCACCGATCCATCTTGGACCCCGCTTTTTGTGGCGGCAGGCGGCGTGATTGTTAATGTTGGAGCTGCTCAGAGTCACGCCATGATCGTGAGTCGTGAGCTAGGAATACCATGTGTACCTTCAGTAACCAATGCCACGCAGAGTATCCCCGACGGTGCCGAAGTCACTGTGAATGGAGATACGGGGACTGTCACGATCAACCGTGTACCGTAAGCTAGAGTAACCTTCATGGAATGATTTCTTTTTCGATGTCGATTCGTGACAACCCACTCAAATCAATTAGTTCTTGATGTAATTCGAACCAGACAGTGTGATAACTATCCTTCAACGGGGACGCGATCATGCTGCTGTCTCTTTCCCGAATTCCATCCAGTGCAATTTCAAACAGCGGGAGGTAACGCCTGAAGCTCATATCGATCTTCTCTAGGATCTGCAAAATCCTACTGATTTCAATGGTGAGGCTCTTTAAAGCGATTAGCAGGTCCTCTAAGTCGGACTTATTGTCTTTTGACGCTATTTGCCAGTTCGTCACTAGCGATTTGAAGCCCTTATCCAACACAATAAACTCGCTGTGAAGTTTCTCAATATTTTCAGTACTGGCAAGTAATCGCTTATCTCGAAGATCAGATGCCAAAAGTTCTCGACCAAGATCAGTCAAAGTAAAAGATTCACCGATTTCTTCTAGGAAGTTTGTACAATCCGAAATGATATTGTTAGAACCCTCGTCCGATACCAGGAGCGCTCGGCTAATTTGCTCGGAGTTACAGATACCCTTGAGTTTCACTATCTTCAGCACAGCGATGATCGAATCTTGGGACGCGCGGAGGTCGAAAAAAATAGTTTTGTCGGGAGTGCCTGCATTGTGAGTGGCCCTCCATTTGAGAAAGATCTCTAGCTCTGAAGAGACCTCATTTGCTGTGGTGGGCACATCGCCAAGAAAGATGTGCCCTGAGGTGCCGTCTACAGTGACAATGGTCCCTTCAGCCAAAGTAATTGACGTGAGTAGGACACTATCGTTTGTGAGGGTGGCATCTTGGAGACTTGTAACAGCGGGAATACCCCAGCTTCTTGCGACTACTGCCGCATGGCTAGTCATCCCGCCGAGCATTGTGATTACACCCGATGCGCCTATCATTCCGCGAATATCTTCAGGAGAGGTTTCTTGACGCACTAATATAAACGGTTTATTTTCCTCACCGCACTGTATCGCTTTTTCGATAGTCAGGCACAGTTCGCCCGAACCGACACCACTTGATGCGGCAAGGCCGGTTGCAAGTGGTTGGTCATCCCCAGCAATCCGCCTAGTCTGTCGAACTTCTTGTATTTGTTCTTCCGACACTCTGCCATTCGCTTCGGATTTATCTAGAGGAAAATCATAGTCAGAGGCCATGTCAACCGCAATTTTTATAGCGGCCCGTGCGGTGCGCTTTCCGACACGGTTCTGCAAGATATAAAGCTCACCATTTTCGACGGTGAATTCAACATCACACATATCTCGATAATGGTGTTCAAGCGTGTGAAGAATTTTTAATAACTTGGAATATACCGATGAGTTTTGGTCTCGTAATGTCTCCAGACTTGAAACCACGGTGCCGCCCGCGACAATATCCTCACCTTGACCTCTTACGATATAGTCCCCCAGAGGTTGATCTACTCCAGTAACTGGATTGCGGCTGAATACCACGCCAGTTCCAGAATCAAGATTTAGATTGCCGAAAACCATTTTTTGAATAATGGCCGCGGTACCGGTGATATCTGGCAGGTTTTCTTTACGCCGGAATGTAATAGCGCGGTCGGATTCCCAAGATCTGAACACAGCCTTGGTTGCCTCGATTATCTGTATGAAGGGATCGTCGGGGATGCCTAGCTCAAAGTTATCTCGTGCGTATTTCCAAATATTTTCTGCCGCCCGTAATGTGCCATCCACCGAATCATCGGAAGGTGACCACATAGCCAGTATTTCACGATCTATCTTGAGTACTGAGGACGCATAGCTATCTACGAAACGGAGCCAAGTGTCCGCGGCAAAGAGAGGATCTCCAGTTCCTTGCTCTATGGCGTCAACTAATTCCAAGGTCAAGCCGACATTGAGTATGGTGTCCATCATTCCCGGCATTGATACTGCTGCACCAGATCGCACTGAGACAATTAACGGGGATGCTGGATCGCCGAGGGATTGTCCTGTGGTCACCTGAAGTTCTTGGAGCTTGGCTTCAATTTGTTGGTTCAAGTAATCTGGCCAGCCGTTTTCAAGAGTGTCTTCACAAAGTTTAGCCGGCACGATGAATCCAGGCGGAACCGGCAAACCTAGTTCTCGAATCATTTCGTTCAAGATAAAACCTTTGTTCCCCAGATTTTCTCTAGTGAAGGTTGTGAGAGATCTTGGATGACCTAAAGTGACCAAATCAGAGGAGTCGTTGTTCATTAATTTGCCTTTTCAAATCCCCTACATTGTATTCTTGTTGGGGCCTCCTAACACTGAGGTTATTCCGAAGAAGGTGAGCGTGGAGTGATTCCTAATTTATTTGGTGGGATTGACCACGCCAAATCTCTGAGAGAAATGGTTACACTCGGGGCATGATCAAAGATCCTCGTAATAAGAAACCGAAACTTCTCACGGAAAACGAGAAGAACTATTTGGAATTACAAGAAAAAATAATTCTTGTTCCTATGTTTGCAGTCATTTACCTTCTGTTGGGCGGCATTGCAATCGGGATGGTTTGGTTTATTGTCCGTTACTTAGGTAACCTCATGGCACTCTAGCGCTAGATCGGACCAAGGGACCGTCGGAACGAATAAATCTCATATATCATTTCTGTGGGAACCGTTACTCTCTGTCCGTACTGGAAAGGACAGAACATGGACTGGGAACAAGTAACAATCATTGCTCAAATTGTGACAGGTGCAGCTACATTAGCTGTCGCTGTTTTCTTGGCCAGCCAGTTGCGAGTACAGCACAAAGACTCAGAGAGGGATTTTGCGTTTGCCTTTGAAAACAGGCAACAGGCTCTGACAGTTTCAATATTTGCTGATGAATCTACAAGAAAACTTTATTGGAAGGCGCTTTATGACTGGGATTCGCTTACGCCAGAAGAGTTAACTAGCTTTAGATTTCTCTACGAGCAGTTTTATTTGGGTAGTTGGACTGCTTGGCGACTGAGACGCGATGGTGACAATCTAGATCGATTCCGACATCAATGGAAACGATTGTTAGAGCAATCTGGACAACGTCGCTTTTATGAAATATATGGGCGAGACATCTTACAGCGCGATCAGTCGTTACTCAATTTGGCGGAGAGCGTGTACCAAGAGCTTGAAGTTGAGCAAAACGCGTAGGGCCTGATTAAGGGACTGTCAGAACGAACACCTAGCGATTGATGCTGAAGACAAACCGAGAATTAGTCAAAAAATTCTATAAATGAGTCAATCTCTTTACTGGATCGTCGTCGCGCGATCTCTACTTTACGATTTTCACCAATTACGGCTAACATTCGTCTTCTTTTCTTAGCATGCCTGACAAATTAGACGAGTGGTTAATTCCTTTGCTTTCCTCGTGTGGCTTTGTTCCTACGTTGCTAGCATTACGCTCGGGCAGGATGAAACTCTCCTGCCAAAACGGTCCCATGAACCCTTATATCTTTAATGGTTTTGGGGTCTACTTCGTAGGGGTCCTCGTCGAGCACTGTAAAATCGGCGTGCTTGCCGACTTCAATGCTACCTAAATGGTCATCTTGGTTAAGTACGTGAGCCGCATCTACTGTGACTGCCCGTAGCGCCTGATCCAGAGAGATACGTTCACCAGGAGCAACTATTGTTTTATTGTCAGCAGTTATTCGATTGACAGCGATCCATACAGCAGTAAGAGGGTGCATAGGGGCCACAACTAAGTTGTAATCCGAATGGAGAGCAAAGGTCACACCGGCTTTGACTAGTGATCCCAATCTGGCTGTGGCTTCTGCACGATCAGGCCCGAAGCCTTTTTCTGCCTGAATTTCTGATCGATAGTGAACGAAGTAGGGGTTAACACTTGCGAGGCCCCCCAATGCTGACAACCGTCGTGCTTGTGCGGGAGTACTGATGCAGTAGTGTTCGATGGTAAATCGATGATCGAAGCGAGGTGCGGCATTCTGCAGCGCTTTGAGAGTGTTGAGGGTCATGTCGATGGTTTCGTCTCCGTTTGCATGCGAATGAATCTGAATACCTTCCTTCCAGAAGGGAAGCATCCGATCGACCATGTCTTCCCATGGAACTTCGCCGGTGAGACCCTCTTCACCATCTAAATAGCCTGGGTAGTTCAAGCGCAGAGTCATCGACGGATATGACCCATCGTTTACAAATTTCACGCCATGAACCGCCAGCCGGTCGGTTGCTTGAGCAGCCATATGTTCATAGAAGTCAAGAAAATTCTCACCGTAGCGTCGCCGGAGTGCTCCTTCGAAAGGTACAAGGAACATACGTAGGGGCAGTGAACCATCAGTAATGGCCTTCGAGTGGTCATCCCATTCCTCCTCGAACGAATGAGTACCGTAGAGCATATCGGCAGTGGTCGTGACGCCACTATTCACCGCTACTTTACCCTGTAACTTCAACGAGTCTGCTCCAAATCCAGCACCGTAGACCTGATTGCGAACTGCCCGGGCCGCGACTGCTGTCGCTTCGGTTTCTACGAACCACCCATTTAATTTGCCGGTAGAATCACGCCCTAAACCATGAATTTGACTATTTTCATCGACACCTATTTTTTCAATCATCGGCGTATTGGTGTAAATAATGTGTGGCGCATAAGCAACGACCCAAATAGGGGTTTTGGTTGAAATGGCATCGAGTATGTCACGGTTTAGGTGGCCCCCTTGCATACCTGGGTCATATCCCCAAGCAACTAAGGGCGACTTTGTTGTTACGTCGCTGGAATCGTTCGCTTTCCCTACCAGCTCCTTCAACCGAGATATCACGGACTCTTGATCGGGTAATCCTGAAAGCGGCTGTCCAATGTGATCCGTGGAATCGATAGGACCGACATAGTTTAAACTCATGTACGTACCTGAAAGCCTGAGATGGGTATGGGGGTCAATGAAACCAGGTAAGATGATTCGACCCAAGAACCTGTCATCGATTTCATAGGGCGTTCGGCGCAGCCATGGTTGCATTGATTCAAGGGTGCCAACAGATACTATTCTTCCATTGCTAACTGCCACGGCATCGGCTTGTGGCCGACCAGGGTCCATGGTGTGAATTCGTGTGGCGGTAAATACAGTAAGTTTATCCATTATTCGTTTGGGTCTCTCCACTCATAAGTAACACTAGCAAGTTGCTCTCTGTTTAAAGAAATGAGAGTGTGTTTTAACACCCTAAACTTTATAGTCCCCTTCTTTCAACAAGGTTAAGCTAATCCTAACTCATCAGTATTTACAAAGGTAAACGCTGATTAAGCACTCAACTAATTCCAGTGGTCGCTTATGGAATCTATAACGTTTTCCAGATTTTTTAATTAGTGCACTGAAATGACGCAGGAGCTTCTCAAGCAGTGAAAATCGGAACATTTAAAAACGGGATGGCATGGGACCACCTGTGCAGCGACGCCCAGGTGGCTGGGCATTTCGCACTCTTACTGCTCAAGGCAGAGAAAATACTATAACTGGTCACGAGTCATAAATTCTCGTTTGATTTAATTAGATATTAAATCTATTAGCTGACAAAAACTCAATAGGATGCTCTGTTGATCCCTTAGTGGCCATGTCGGCCATGATCTCTCCCAGTACGCTCGCCATTTTAAACCCATGCCCAGATAGACCTGCCACGTAACTTACCTGCGGATGTTCCTCAACTTTATCTACAATGAAATCTTCATCAGGAGAGCGTGTGTACATACAAACTTTGTGATCAGTCAGGGAAGGGGAGTTCATAGTTGTTAGATACTCCTGCAGAAAATATTCGATTTTGGCTTCATCATCTCTACGCTTGGACCTGTCGACCTCCAATGGGTCTACTACAACTTCTCCTCCTGTATGTTCAGCTACCTTTAACCCCAGTTCATCGATAGAAGGAAACCCATAAAATGAGCCTACTGGAGTCTCATAAAAAAATGCAGGACACCCGGAATCCAATTCATAGATATTGTCTGACTGGAACCAAAACAAAGATTTACGAACAACTGTCAGATTCACTCCTAACCCGTCTAGTAGATCTCCAGCCCAGGCACCAGCAGTAACAATTACTCTATCTGCAGTGTATACACCATTATTCGTGATTACAGAAATCCTATCACTGGAATCAGGTTCCCAACCTAGAACCTCAATTCCAGTATGTAGTTGCGCTCCCGAGTTTTGTGCCAGATCTAGAAACGTTTGAATGCATTTTTCCACCCTAAGAAATCCTGCTTTTCTTTCAAAAACGGCTTCCATACCATCCGGAATAGAAAACCCAGGATAAGAACGTTGCAGGTCAGCCTGGGTTACCTCTTCAACGGTGAGATTATGCATGGCTGCAGATTCCCTAACTCCTGCAATTATCTCACCATCTGGGGGGCCGACCTGAATAAGTCCGCTTTCCGTGTAGAGATCACTACCGGATACTTCTTCCAACTCTTCCCAAAGTTCATATGACCTTTTCAATAATGGAACATAATTAGGATGTTCAAAATAAGCGAGTCTGATTATCCTCGTTTGTCCGTGTGAAGATCCTTTGTCATGGGCGGCAGGGAATCTATCTAATCCAACGACATCAAAGCCATTTCTTGCAAGATAGTACATTGCAGCGCTTCCAACTGCTCCTGTCCCAATAACAATGACGTCCGTATGTTTGGTAACCGAATCAGACATCTCTAATACCCTCCATATCGTCAATAAAAGACACCAACAGACTATTTCTCCAAATGGTACAGGCAATTTAACAAAAAACACCTAATATGTGATTGCTGTAATTGGCAGCTAATAAAGCAGATAAAAGTGTTTAATTTAGGTACATAAATAGGAAATTGATGTAATTACAGCCTATTTACCCAATGCCTCAAAGCCCAATTCCATACTACATAAGGGGTTTACTGGAATAGACGAGTCTTTACAACAGACATCACACATAACTTATCAGTTGAATGCCCAGACCGTATGTTTCGTCGGCTGAAAGTGACGCACGTAAAGTACCTGGAATTGGTCCTGGGCTAGATTCACTTACCGTCATTCCAGCGGATCGATACCGGGCTATTTCTTTTTCAATATCAGGAACTTCAATTGCTACCATTGAGGCTGGATGCTCGCCAATGCTGCTGATTCTTTCAGCGAGAGGACTTTCATTTGTTGCAGGCTGAACGAGTTCCATAACTGCTTGGCCACAAAGCATTTGACCGATATGAATTCCATGATCTGATGCATCTATTTTTGCGGACACACCTAATCCAAGTACCTTTGACCAGTCTGCCGCAGCGAGATCAATATCAGTGACCATAGCTGCTAGGTGATCGAACCCCTTTTCAGTTCCTGTGTGGGAGTCAGAAGGTGGTTGTGCGAGTTCAATTAGAACTCCGTGCATGGCTTTCGGATGAATAAATGCAATCTCGCCCGCGAGTCCATCTCGCGGGTTTTCATCAATTAAATCAATGCCCTCTGCCTTAAGGCGGGTAAGCTCCGCTCGAATATCATCGGTACGAAAGCAAATATGATGGAGTATTTCTCCCTTACTTTCGAGGTATCTTGCGACTCCCGTATCATCACGGACGGGCTGCAGGAGCTCTATTTCATTCTCACCAATGGCCAACAATACCCCTCTGACACCTTGTTCTTCTATTACGCGATCTTCTGAGACTGTAAGGCCCATAGTATCTCGAAAAAAACCGAGTGCATCGTCTGCTGAATGAACTACTATCCCTACGTGATGTATCAAGTCAATCATGTGAATACCCCCCTGTGTATTGAGATTACAAATTATATTTAAGCTAAATCTCAAGCTTGATCCTATTTCTAAATTGTCATTACCTCTTGATATTCGCCCCATTCTTCTCTGAGGACTGCACAAATTTCACCTACCGTGGTGTATGCCTCAACGGCTTCGATAAGGAGTGGCATCATATTCTCTTCGTTATGAGCAGCAGCTCGAATTTTTTTCAAAGATTCTGTAACAGCCTGTTGATCCCTACTAGCTTTCATCGCAGTCATTTCAGTTTTACGTCGAGCTCCAAGTTCAGGGTCAACACGTAAAATATCAGCGTCTACTTCGGTTTCAGTCGCGAACTGATTCACTCCCACGATGATTCGGTCGTTCGTTTCAGCCTGCATTTGAAGGCGGTATGCTGACTCTTGGATTTCACGCTGAGGGAAGCCTTGCTCAATTCCAACTAAGGCTCCCCCAATCTCTTCAATTTGTTCGATATAGGCCCAAGCTTCTTTTTCGACCCTGTCGGTAAGATGTTCAATGAAGTATGAACCAGCTAGTGGATCTATGGTGTCAGCAGCGCTGGATTCATATCCAATAATTTGTTGGGTTCTCAGCGCAATTTCAACGGCTTCTTCAGATGGTAGTGCAAGTGCTTCATCGTAGGAGTTTGTATGCAAACTCTGCGTTCCACCCAACACAGCGGACATGGCTTGAAGCGTCGTGCGAATGACGTTGTTTAGTGGTTGTTGTGCGGTCAAGGTTGCACCACCTGTTTGCGTGTGAAATCGAAGCATTTGGGAGCGAGCAGATTCAGACTTGAATCTTTCTTTCGCGATTTTTGCCCACATCCGTCGAGCAGCTCTGAATTTGGCAACTTCTTCCAGGAAATTGGAATGACATGCAAAGAAGAATGCGAGTCGACCTCCGAATTCGTCGAACTGGAGACCAGCTTTTAGAGCAGCTTCAACATACTCAATCGCGTTAGCAAATGTGAATGCCAATTCCTGAGCAGCAGTACAACCTGCCTCTCTCATGTGGTAACCAGAAATAGAGATGGTATTCCATTCTGGCAGATTATCTTTGCACCAAGAAAAGGAATCTGTGATGAGCCGCAGGGAGGGACGGGGAGGAAATATATAAGTGCCACGCGCAATATATTCTTTTAAAATATCGTTTTGAATCGTGCCACCAATTTTTGATAGATCAGCTCCCTGTTTTTTTGCGGCTGCTACGTATAAGGCTAAAAGAATTGGAGCAGTTGCGTTGATTGTCATGGAGGTGGTTATTGACTCCAGAGGAATCCCATCAGTCAATGTTTCCATATCTGCTAATGAAGAGATAGCAACTCCCACTTTTCCGACTTCTCCTTCGGCTGTGTCGTCGTCAGAATCGAAACCTATTTGTGTGGGTAGATCAAATGCGACTGATAATCCAGTCTGTCCCTGTTCCAGAAGATATTTGTAACGTCTGTTGCTTTCTTCCGCATCGGCGAATCCTGCGTACTGGCGCATAGTCCAAAGGCGACCTCTGTACATAGTAGGTTGTACACCGCGTGTAAATGGATATTCGCCTGGGTATCCCATCTTCTCGTGGTAATTCCACTCAGCCATGTCTTCAGGGCCATATAGTGGGTCAATTGATGCTCCAGAAGATGATTCGAATTGCTCTTTCCGCTCCTTGAAACGTGCGGTTGCTTTGCTGAAACTCGTCTCTTCCCATTCCTGTTTACTCTTGCTCATAGAACCCCCTCGATTCGAACCTTTATTGAGTGTATTTAACTAATGAGGCCAGCGCTATATCATTTAACCCAAAGCGTCACTAGAGCTTAGCCTATTTAAGCGTAGAATAAGATGCTTGACGGGAGACGAATATGACAAACGAACACCCCATCCGTGTATTAATCGCGAAACCAGGACTGGATGGTCATGACCGCGGAGCGAAGGTTGTTGCGAGAGCACTTCGTGATGCTGGAATGGAGGTTGTCTACACTGGAATCAGACAAACTCCAAAGATGATAGCTGAAGCCGCTTTGCAAGAAGATGTTCAGGTTGTAGGCCTGTCAATATTATCAGGTGCTCATTTGGAGCTCTTCCCGAGAGTAGTTGAGGAATTGTCAACTCGAGGTGTGGATGACGTACTACTTTTTTGTGGTGGCATCATACCAGCCGAGGATATCCCTCGAGTTAAAGAAATAGGGTTTGATGGGGTTTTTGGGCCTGGGACAGATACGTCTGATGTTATCAGTTTTGTAAAAGAACATGCCCCGGCGCGCGCCTAGTCAAGGAATATTTATTTGTCTAACTCGACTGACTTAAGTAGAGCTGAAGAATTAACCGAGCAGCTATTAAGTGGAAACAGAAGAGCTCTTAGTCGAGCTATATCGCTAGTTGAAGCAGATACCCCGGTTGGGCGTTTGATCTCAGGATTGGTCTACCCACATACCGGTAACGCCCAAATCGTGGGGATTACCGGCTCTGCTGGCGCGGGCAAGTCGACTCTTGTTGGATCTATCGCTCGAGAAGAGCGGAAACGAGGTCGTTCGATCGGAATCATTGCCGTTGATCCCTCCTCGCCGTTTTCTCATGGTGCTATTTTAGGCGACCGAATACGCATGCAAGACCTCACCAGCGACAGCGGCGTATTTCTTCGATCGATGGCTTCTCGGGGTAATTTAGGTGGATTATCGGAGACTGCAACCGCGGTATCTGATCTTTTGGATGCAGCTAATTTTGACGTTGTATTGATTGAAACAGTGGGAGCTGGGCAAGATGAGGTTGAAGTGGCAAATGCTGCCGGAACGACCGTTCTTGTTGCAAATCCAGGGGCCGGTGATGATGTCCAGTCAATGAAGGCTGGACTAATGGAAGTGGCACAAATAATGGTGGTAAACAAAGCCGATTTAGCAGGGGCCGATACAGCAGTTGCTCAGTTACGTTCACTTTTGGCTATCGCGAATCTTGGTGCTTGGAAACCGCCTATTCTTAAGACCATCGCCTCGTCAGGCGATGGTGTGTCGGAATTAGTTGATCAAATGGATGAGCATCAAAAATTTATCACAGTCTCTGATTACGCCAATCAAGAGCGAATAGATCATGCCCAGCGACAAATTTTGGCGTTGGCTCGCGCAGTTATGCATCGTCAAACTTTGGCGGAGGCCGCTGATAACGTTTCATTAGATACATTAACCAGTCAGGTAGCTGTACGCTCAAAGGATCCGAGATCAGCCGCGATCGAGCTCGTCGAAGCCTTACGCACGTCGTGGAGTGGGATGCCACCAGCGAAATGACTAATACCCATGTCACCCGCTTAGTGTTCATTCGGCATGGTCAGACCGAATATAACTTGAAAGGATTATCGCAAGGCCTTATCGATATTCCACTCAATGAAACGGGTCAACGTCAGGCTGATGCCCTCGTGTCTTTCCCTGGATTGGATAATGTTTCTGCGATTTACTCATCTCCTTCTGTTCGGGCAATTCAGACCGCTGAACCCTTGTCTAAAAGCTTGGGAATCGAGATAACAACGGATCCGGCATTGGCAGAGATGGATCAGGGAGACTATGACGGATTTAGTGCTGAGGATATGCGTAAAAAGATTCCACAAGAATTTCTAGATGCCTGGAGATCTGGTAATCCGGACGACGTGCGAATGCCGAACGGCGAGACGCTTCGTGAAGTACAAGATCGAATGGTCGCTGTTTGTGATTTGCTTGCCGCAAAACATCTCGGCTCTGTGGTAGCAATTTTCTCTCATAATCTTTCAATCAAGGCGCTTCTTTGTCACGGATTTGAAGCTGGGCTTAAAAATTTTAGACGACTATCTATCTCAAATGGCTCGGTATCCGTAATTGATATTTCCCCCGAAAATTGGTGGTTGGTCAATTCCGTGAATGATATTCCAGAACTGGAGCTTTGATAGATTTGCAAGCATCTGACATGACTTATAGGCTTATATAGGTCGGGGGCATAGTAATCAGGAGTGACTTATCTCCGGACCCCTTATTTTTTTGAAGCGGACCTTAGCAAATTTCGGGAGCGTGCAAGTTGCGCTGGTAGTGTCGATAATATTGATCGGTCTCTTCGCGTACGCAATTCCTAAGACTTTACAGAGAATAGCAGTACTGGAAGCTGAAATAAGGGCTAGCGAGTCGGAATTGGCATGTGTAGATGCGAGATTTCAAACACTATCTCGAGTTTATGAGTATGTGAAGTCTGACGAATATCGGGAGACTCTCATGCGGACTCGATATCAGTATGTCGAGCCAGGTGAAACGCTAATTCAAATTAGTTACGGTGATAGTGAGAATGTCGAGCCCCTTGTCTCTGATGAAGAGGTTAATGACTGGTGGTGGATTCCATATTTTAGTCTTGAGGATGTTTTGCCCGAGTGTGACCAAGACGAATATTAGTTATTGACTTGATGTGAGTTTACAGATTGCGGAGTCCATCTGATAATCAATGATGTTGACTTAGAGTTCTAGTTGGGTACCGCCGTTGCTGTTAAAGACATTTCTAAAATCTAATCGTGCGTCAGAGGCATTTGAACGAAAGATTCAATCGCAATTGGTGATTTTGCTCAAAGATCTGGGATCGACAAATTTAAAAAAAGCGGTAATTGCCTGTTCCGGTGGAGGAGATTCTACTGCACTTCTAATTGCAGTTCGTAATCAATTCCCAGCGCTGCATCTAACTGCTGCCTATTTTAATCATGGTATGCGCGATGATAAGTCAACAAAGGCTGAAGAAGACTTCGTGGCCAAGATTGCAGCTGAATTGGATTCTGATTTTGTTACTGGAAGAAACAGTGGGAAACTGAATTCAGAAGAAGATGCGCGAATAGCTCGTTATCAGTGGCTTGCAGAAATATGTAACGATGTCGGTGCCGAAATTTGTATGACTGGTCACCATGCCAACGATCAAGCTGAGACAGTACTGCTAAATATCTTGCGTGGTACGGGATCAACGGGCATGTCCGGAATGCTTGCGTCGACTTCATGGCCATTAGGGAATTCCACGAATACACGGAAACCTGTTTTGTTACGGCCATTATTGCGATTATGGCGCAATGATATTGATGCTTACCTACGGGACTTGGGTATCGAGCCCCGATTGGATGATTCAAATGCGGACGACAGATATTTGAGAAATAGATTGCGAATTGTAAGTTTGCCGCACCTTAAGGACATAAACCCAAAAGTGGAAAACCATTTGGTGGCGTTAGCTGAGGATACTAGATCAGATGATGAATTGTTAACGAATCTTGCACAAGAATGGCTTGATGAAAAGATGCAGTATCAAGAACTTAAACACCAATTGGTGCCGGATGAAATTAAGATTCCTCGTACTAATCGATCTGGATTGAGTATTGTTCCTAAGCCAATATTCACCAGAATCTTGAAGATTGTCGCAGGTGATCTTGGTTTAAATATGTCACGCAGTCAGATAGAGACGGCATATTCTATTTGTGGTCGTGCAAACGCTGAAGTGAGCATAAGTGATGGGGAGATACGCACTGAAAAATCCTGGTTTGTGATATCTAAAACTAGTCCTAAATGATTTGTTAGATTTATATAGGATTCTGTCTACCAACATGTTTGGTACAACGATTGACAGTGGCTGTTCCTACTCGTAGAGTTAATGGCCTGTGCACATATGAGGCATTTTGTACCTTTACAGTTGGAGAGCAAATAGAATTCGAAATGTGGATCCTTGTCATGTTCGGATCTGCGTACCAGATAGCTTTCAGCTTATGCTGAGAGTGGTGCGCTATCGACCGAGCAAGATGAAAAATTAAGTTTTAGGATACTAAGGAAACTTAGCAAACTATTCGTTATGAAGAGTTTGATCCTGGCTCAGGATAAACGTTGGCGACGTATTTTATGCATGCAAGTCGAACGGTTCTTCGGAACCGTGGCGAACGGGTGAGTAACACGTAGGCACCTGCCCAGAAGTGGGGGACAACCCTCCTAACGGAGGACTAATACCCCATGTGATCTTCGGATCAAAGCCTTCGGGCGCTTTTGGATGGGCCTGCGGCGGATTAGCTTGTCGGTGAGGTAACGGCTCACCGAGGTGACGATCTGTAGCTGGTCTGAGAGGACGAACAGCCACACAGGGACTGAGACACGGCCCTGACTCCTTAGGGGGGCAGCAGCAAAGAAATTTGCGCAATGGACGAAAGTCTGACGCAGTAACGTCGCGTGGGGGATGAAGGCCTTCGGGTTGTAAACCCCTTTTATGAGTGAAGAAGATCTGACGGTAACTCATGAATAAGTCACGGCTAACTACGTGCCAGCAGCCGCGGTAATACGTAGGTGGCAAA
>CAJXBM010000041.1:0-14810 GCA_913051185.1 uncultured Chloroflexota bacterium
CTACCTCTTCAGCAACTACCTCTTCAGCAACTACCTCTTCAGCAACTACCTCTTCAGCAACTACCTCTTCGCTGGAAGATGCCTGAGCAAATGCCTGTTCCATTGCTGTTTGTTGAGGGCTACGATCTGTTGCGGCATCTCGCTGTGCGCGTGCATCAGATGCCCTTTCGTCACGCGCATCTCGCTCAGAAGCGGCACGCTCTTCCGAAATTGCCTGTTCAGCAATTCGTTCACCGAAACGGGCTTCTGCTATGACAGCTTCTTCAGCTAACTCATCTCGGACTGACTCTGGGAAACCTATAACTCGTCCCAAATTGTCGAATGTCCATCCCTGAGCCAAAGCCTCATCTCGAGCATCTTTCAAAGATAATCCCAGTCTGTGTCGGTCTCGTTCAATTCTCTCTATTTTTACCGGTATAACATCACCCTCATCTAACACTTCTTTGGGACTCGATATGCGTCTCTCAACCATAGAAGACACATGAATTAGCCCTTCAACCGGACCAGGCAAACGAGCAAATGCTCCGAAATTTACTAGTCTTGTAACCACACCAGGTACCACATCACCAATAGCATATCGAGTAATTAAATCATCCCATTGCTCTGGGGCAGCCCGACGGACCGATAACGCAATTTTCTTTGTCTCCTGATCTATTCTCAGAATATAAACTTTTATCTCTTGACCCACCGTAAACATGGCTTCCGGGTCAGCATTTCTATCCCATGAAATCTCGGATAGATGCGCAAGACCATCGGCACCCCCTAAGTCAACAAATAAACCGAATGGACGAATCGATGTAATGATACCTGTTCGAATTTCACCGGCGTGCAACTCATCAAGCAATCGTTCTTTTTGCTCAGCACGCCACTCTTGATTAGCCGCCCGTTCAGATAAAATAACTCTATTTCGTTTTCGATTTATCTCAATCACCTTTAGCTTCAATGATTTTCCAACTTGGCTGCCTAATGGAGCCACACCATCACTTCCAGGCTTTGCGCCTACCACTTGTGACATTGGGATAAAGGCATTGATACCTTCAACATTAGCTAGTAATCCGCCTTTGTTGAAACTAGTAATTTCCGCCTCGAATACTTCACTGTTATCATGCCAGTCTTGCAGTATTTTCCATCCTTGCTCGCCTCGAGCCTTATCCATGGACAGGCCTATTTGACCGGATGGCGTCTCCGCCTGCACGACAGAAACCGTAACCTCTTGTCCAATAGTCATCTTACTCAAAGGATCGGAGCCCAAAAGCAACATCTCAGATGTGGGGACAAAACCTTCGGACTTGTGGGCCACGTCGACCAATATCCCTTCGCGCTCAATGGCCATCACAAGTCCAGTCAGCGTTTCACCACGCTTCAATGGCCTGATAGCAGAAACATCAACCGCTGCTAACAGCGATTCCATATCCTCAAACTCTTCTTTATCGGAGGGCGCATTAGTCGTCACAGGAGGACTAGCTTCATTTTGAGCCTGCGATAAGGTACTGTCCTCTGTACCTAGATCACTGCCGCCAACAGGCGATTCCTGTGTCATGTTTAATGACTGCTCTTCTTTTTGTTCTTCACTCAAACTTTGAGTTCCCCCTTTTAAAAAATATTAGCGCGATAGTATCAGCAACTCTGCCATTACTTCGCACCCTGCCAGTGATGCAAGTTATCTTTACTAACTCACGGGCAAAAACAAAGCCGCCTACACGACGGCCCTATTGTTATAAAGTCTGGCGATGGCCTATTTTCCACACCCAGTCACCCAGGCAGTATCGTCAGCGCTGTAACGTTTCACTTCCGTGTTCGGAATGAGAACGGGTGGTTCCATTACGCTCTAATCACCAGATCACCAATTCTAGTAGCGCGACGTGACTTGTGCAATGGCCACTAGGAATAATTCTTAAAAACCGCCCCCGTTTACAGCAATGCGCTGATTCGTAAGATATCTGCCATTTTCTGATACAAGAAAATAAACAGCCGAGGCTATATCTTCGGGAGTGCATACATACCCGAATGGAGCTGCTACATCACGCTCTCGCATATCGTCCGATCCTGGAAGAAGTGTGATTAATTTCCGCCCCATATCTGTGTCTACAAGTCCAGGTGCCACGATATTCACACGCATACCATGTGATCTTTCTTCTTTAGCTAGCGTGTAGGCAAGAGCTTCCATTCCTGCTTTCCCAATGCTATAGAGTCCCATGCGCTCGGAGTACGTGTCAGTTGCAACAGATGAAATCATCACTATGTCACTCCGCTCCGCAGATCGCATATGAGGCACAAGTGCCTTGCTCATGTAGATTGGTCCCCAGAGATTGGCCCCGAGCAGAAGTTCATATTGATCGTACGTCGCCTCGGTTATGGTGGGCCGATCGATACCACTAGAACCTATCCCTGCATTGTTGACTAACATGTCAATCTGACCGAATACCTTAATTGCGGAATCGACCATAGCTTCGCAAGCGGATCGATCGGACACGTCGGCCTGTATTGCCTCAGCACGAACACCTAATTCGCGAATTTCAGCAACTACATCCTCAGCAGCAGAAGCGTTATTTGCATAATTTACTATTATGTTTGCACCCTCAGTTGCAAGTTTGAGAGCAATTGCCCGACCAATTCCTCTACTCGCTCCGGTTACTAAAGCATTTCGGCCTGATAAACTTCCCATGTTTTCCTCCTAATCAAATGAACGTAAGTGCTCTACTACATCATCAGTGAGACTAGTAACGACTTTCGTTACAAGCTTCACACATTCTTCAATATCGGTTCTCGCGACTAAGCCTTGGTGGCTGTGTAGATAACGAGTGGGAACGCCAATATTGACCACAGGCGCGCCTCCACGGGTGCGCTGAATAGCCGATCCATCCTGCCCATAGCCACTCAACACATTAAATTGAATTGGGATATTCTCCCTCTCTGCTAGATCTACCACAAAATCTCTGAATCTGGTGTTTGGAATCATAGAACTGTCATGAAAAAAAATACTGGGACCGCCGCCAATTTGCTCTTGAGCCTCGTCAAGTGAAATACCTGGATAGTCTCCAGCCACCCCACTCTCAAGGTTTATGGCGATATCCGCCTCAGCCAAATAACCCGATGTCTGTGCCCCACGTAACCCAATCTCCTCTTGCACCGTGGCCGCTCCTACAACAGTTATTGGCGGCTTCGCTCCAGCCAGATCTTTCATAACCTGAATTAATACCGCGACTCCTACTCGATCATCCCAAGCTTTTCCGATAAAACGGGAACCACCTTCTAGTGCTTTGAATTTACTGTCTGGGTACACTGCATCACCCGGCCGAATACCTAGTCTACTTCGGGCATCTTCATCTGAAGTCGCTCCCACGTCGATAAACATGCCGTCAAGATCAAATACCTCACCTCTCTCCTTAGCGTTCATTACATGAATTGTCTTTATACCAGTAATACCAGCGATTTCACCTTTATGCGTCTTAATAATCCATCGTTGACCGATAATCGCTTGCGGAAGCCATCCACCGATCGGTTGAAACTTAAGAAAACCTTCTGGGGTGATTCGCTTAACCAGTAGGCCAAGCTCATCCATATGTGCAGTTAGGAGAACTCGGTATTTTGAGGATTTATTAGTCAGGGTGGAAATTGATGATCCTAATCCGTCAATTTCTCGAACATCAATCACTGACGCTAACTCACGCTCGACGATAAGTCGAACTGGCTCTTCAAAGCCGCTAGGTCCACCCACATTAGTTAATTCCTCGAGTAAATTCTCAAACTCATCAGATGCCATCAATTAACTCCTTCTAAAGCAATCTCACCAAGCCGACCAGCCTCCATCAACCGGAATGATCGCACCGTTTATATAAGACGAAAAGCGCGACGCTAGAAATAATATGCTTGAACTGATCTCACCAGCTTCGCCTATCCGTCCCGTTGGTGAAAACTGTTGCATCCGGTCTAACATCTCTGCTGGAATCTCACCAGTCGCAGGATCTGTCGTCATCTCGGTTTTGAAATAAGAGGGGGCAATTGAGTTCGTTGTGATCTGATATGGTGCCCATTCCACCGCCAATTGACGGACCATATTATCCAAACCACCCTTGCTGGCTGCATATCCAATATTGCGGTGCACAGGATTCCCATGGGAACCCATAATTGAACCAATCATTATCAATCGCCCGCCATCCCAAGAGTTATCTTGCTTCTTGAACCGCTCAATCATCCTAGCCCCAACAATTTGAGATGCGTAGAACGCCCCAGTCAAATTAGTACTGAGAGCTTGATCCCATTTTTCCTCAGAATGTAACTCGGCACGTTTAAGCGGAGCCACACCGGCAGCGTAAACCAAGATATCAACCTCACCTAGTTTCGACTCGAGAGATGATATGCCTAGCTCCAATTCTGACCTCTGTGTCGCGTCGACTTGAATCCAATCCACTTGAGATCCAAGAGACCTGCAGCTATCAGCCACTTCTTCAAGCAGAGAACTTCTCCGAGCCATTAAACCAATCTTCGCTCCCGCAGCAGCAAGAGTCTCTGCAGATTCTCGACCGAGCCCACTGGAACTGCCAATTACTAAAGCTGTCTTGCCCTCAAGGCCAAATAATTCCTGAATATTAGCCACTTACATTCTCTCTCATTGATATCAAATCGAACCGGTAGATCAAGAGTGTAGTGGTGTCCCGAGCTACGAAATTATTTTAGATATTAAGGAATCTAGCTGCGTTTCCACCGAGCACAGAGGCTCTATCTTCATCAGACAGGTCGCCCATCGTTCTTTCAATCGCGGCCGCAGAATGAGGCCAAGTTCCTTCCTGATGAGGATAATCGTTGGCCCACATAAAATTCTTCATAAGATTAAACTCTGACCCAAGTGCTAATCCAGGTGGGTCCTCGCCAAAACTTGCATAAAAGCTATTTCGGTAGTGTTCACTTGGCAACATCGATAATTTAGGAAATGACCACATGTGATGTTTATGATATGCCTCATCCATTGCAGTCAATGCCCATGGAATCCAACCGATCCCCGCCTCAATAGTTGCAATTCTCAGATTTGGAAATCTCTCTAATACGCCAGAGCTGCAAAAGTTAGCAACAGGTTCAAGGGACTGGCTGAGCGAGTGCACCGCGTAATTTATCACGGCTCCACCATTACCTCGGGCCCCTCTAGGGTCTTTTCCTGTTGAGATATGTAATGTAATTGGGAGATTATGCTCTTCGATTGCAGCCCAAAGCCTGTCAAAGTGAGGCAAATTATAATTAACTTCACTTCCATCCCCCGACCCCCATACCGGACGATTCGGTAATGTCAGGCAACGGTGCCCCATTTTTGCCACTCGTTCAATCTCAGCTATCGCACCATCAATATCGTTCGGCGCAATAGCCGCAGCGGGAAGCATACGAGATCGCTGATCACCATACATTTCCATCGACCAGTCATTCCAAACACGACACATCGCTTGCGAAAACACTGGGTCCTGCGTAGCCCACATTGAAAGACCCTTGTTAGGGAAAATTAATTCAACGTCTATCCCGTCACGGTCCATATCACGTAGACGCTCTTCCACCTTATATCCAGCACCATTCCGCTCTTCGTCCTCGCCCTCGAGTTTTAGGTCACGGATTCTGGTGGGCCGATGCCCCTCTGTCACCTGCCACTTAACGCCTTCATCATCGACCTCTTGCCGAGGAATTCGATGTCTAAACTCTGGTTCAATGCGCTTCGCCCAGAGATCAGCTGGCTCCTGTGCATGACAGTCCGCTGAAATAATAAAATATTTGTTAGGGTCACCTGGCTGAGCTGTTCGTGACCAACCTTCGTTTCCTGGCGTTTCTGTTCGCCATGCGTTTGGATTTTCGCTTTTAACTACCATACAAGAGTACCTTTCTCTCTAAAATTCCTCGCCTGTCAAGACGCTAAATGGCTGGCGCTTATTGAAGGAAACAAATTCCGCTGCGAGTTCCGATTGCGGAACTGGAATAACATCGGCATACTCTGGCGCCAGCCCTTCGTTGGGCCATCTTCGAATACGAACTCCTGTAACTCCAGTCGGCACCTCGTGCTCAGTAACTGCCGCTCCTCGGCCACTATGAAACCAGTCTCCTTCTTCACCATTAGGCCCCAACAACCAAGCGCCCAACCAAAGCATAGGCACTGATCGCTCGTTGGTAATTTCTGGCCAAGTGATGGAAAGTTTTGAACTTAACGGCATACTTCACTTCCTCTACTGAGAAGGTAACAAATCTAGAAATATTTGTCATGAACGAATAACTAATTTTCCTATTGACGGACTGACATCCTCACATCCTGTGCTAATTTATAAGGCCTTAATTAAAATTTACACTTAATCAAATCTTTTGAGGCATTTTTATTAGGAGGATTGTATGCCTGGTGCACTAGATGGAATGAAAATACTTGACATGACCCAATACGAAGCTGGCACTTCGTGCACTCAGTACCTGAGTTGGCTTGGCGCCGAAGTTATCAAGATTGAATCACCGTTCGGCGACCCAGGCCGTTCGGTTCAAAATCATAAACAAACTACTCCGGGTGATTCACAATATTTTATGAACTACAACAGCGGTAAAAAATCAGTCGTGTTAAATCTAAAAACAGAGCGAGGACGCCAACTATTCCTCGACTTAGTACCTAAGTTTGATGCGTTTGTAGAAAATTACGGGCCAGATGTACTGGAATCATTTGGAATTGATACAAAACAAATGCAATCAATTAACCCCAAACTTATAATCGCTCGTATCAAGGGATTCGGTTTGAGTGGACCAAATGCAGGTTTCAACGTATTCGACCCTGTAGCGCAGGCGGCTGGAGGTGCTTTGTCCATAACAGGTGAGCCGGATGGAACACCAATGCCCATCGGACCGACCTACGCGGATACGGGGACAGGAGTTCAGGTAGCGCTCGGTATAGTGTCGGCATATGTGTCAGCCTTGAAAACAGGCGTGGGGCAGGTTATAGACGCGTCGATGCAAGAATGTGTAACCATGTTCATGCGAACCGCCGACATGCCAGCATGGGGAACTCGCCCAGCACAAAGACGTGGCACCGCACGGGGTGACATCGGAGGTGGCATGTATCGCTGCAAAGGGGGCGGGACGAATGACTGGCTTATGTTGTTTCCGGGAACTGATTCAATGCTCGATAGCTTATATACCGCTATCGGCAGGCCAGAACTTACGACTGATGATAGATTTTCAACATCTGTAGGGCTCCGCGAACACAAGGAAGAGTTTCGAGAGGTTATTGAAAGCTGGACTAGCCAACATGACAAAAAAGACGCAATGGCAATCCTAAGTGAGGCTGGTGTTCCCGCGTCATATGTGTACACAACGCTAGACCTTTTCGAAGACGACCACCTAGCTCAGCGAGATTTCATTCATGAAGTACAGCATCCGATAAATGGAACTGTGAAATTAATGCGTGCACCGCTGGTGATGGCAGGAATCACAGCACCAACCCGCTCACCACTTCTGGGCGAACACAGTGAAGAAGTACTAAGTCAACTGCTAAATCTATCTGCCGATGATTTTTCCACTTTATCGGAAGAAGGAGTTACTCGGCCAAAATAGATAATTAGCAATTCAATTTAAGACAAACAACTGCTGATTCCAGGGGCCTTAGTCAGGTAAACCATCAATCGAACTCCTGTCTCATCTCGCTCCCAACCATCACAAATCCGAACTTCTCATAGAAAGGTCGATTATGTTCGGTTGATTCCATCAAATAAAGACCAAAACTTTGACAATCTTTTTCCTTAGCTACTCTAACCGCCTCGTTCATCAACAAAGCACCGATATTGTTCCCGCGAGCTGCTGGGTCCACAATCAATTCTTCAAGCTGACAATACTGATTACTAAATCTAAGTCCCAGATTAAAGGATAGTGATGCGAAGCCATGTATCAGATCATCTTCTTCAGCAAGGATCACAAGGCCCCTCTCACCGATAACAAAGGACTCGAACACTCCTGTATTTATCGATTCCCAACCTGACAGCATATGAAGAAGCTCGGAGCATCTCTCAATATCTCTCAATTCAGCTACTCGCAAATTTATCGACATCAACTCTGCCTTTCTACTTATTGGTTTATACCGGACCCTCACATTGCACTCTAGATGTCGCTCCCATTAGCAGCATTTATCCTAAACTGCCTAGACTGACTGAATGGCGGTTATCCGTGAAAATATATCCTCAGATCCAGCAGAAGGTAAAGTAAATGCAACTCTGGATCTGGATTACTCTTCTAGCAGCCACGTCTCAGAACATTCGAACGGCGATTCAAAGCCATATGAAGGATTCGTTGGGGGACTACGGCGCCTCGGCAATTCGATTTATCTACGCGATCCCGTTCGCATGGATCTGGTTTCTATGTGTAATTCGATTTACTGACCAATCTTTTCCAAGTCTAAATCTTGAATTCGTGTTCTTTTTAGCCGTGGGCGGTCTTGCACAAATAATATTCACGGTCCTCCTAGTGAAACTATTCAGCTTTAAAAACTTTGTCGTGGGTGTGGCATTCTCAAAAACCGAAGTTCTCCTTGCAGCCCTCATGGAGTCTATATTCCTCTCCGTAGCAATCAATCTTCAATTCGGCTTTGCAATCCTTATCGGCACTATTGCAGTAATTATGCTCTCGCTGAGAGGAAATTTATTCTCTCTCAGTGAAGTCAAAGTAAGTCTTCGATCCCAGTCAACAATCATAGGGCTTCTTGCAGGATTCACTTTATCCATCAGCGTCGTTGCATTCAGGGCTGCCATCAATTCACTAGATGACGGAGATTCCCTACTCAGAGCATCGGCAGCTGGGGCGATAGGAGTAGTTGGCCAAGCGCTCGTAATGTTGGTGTACCTAGCTATGAAACGCAGGGCTGAACTCCAAGCTGTGTTTCGCCTTTGGAAATTTGGGATTGCAGCCGGTTTCTTTGCCGCAATTTCTACGGCTGCCTGGTTTATAGCATTCGCCCTACACACGGCCGCACCGGTTCGCGCTATCGGTCAGTTTGAACTCCTTATATCTATAGGAATCACTCTATTCATCTTCAGGCAAAAAATTAGTAAGGTTGAGCTAGTGGGTATATTTCTCTTGGCAGCTTCAATTTTACTAGTCATTCTGAACTCATAGAGTAGGAGTACAGATCTGAGTTCCAGCAGTACTAGTTCGCGATGCTTAAATTAATTCTACAAGTGACCTGCTACCGTCTTAGTCTTTGTCCTTAGTTACAATAAAAATACTCACAAACGAGGATTTAGCACATGCCCCCTGTTCAAGCGCTTAAAAATTCTAAAATTAGGTTGAAACTTATTCGTGAGATGCTCCGCTTAGCAACCGCCGCTGGAGAGGCAATCATCACAATATATGAGCAAGATTTTACCGTCGAAATAAAAAAAGATGCTAGCCCTGTCACGGAAGCAGATCGATTAGCCGAAAAAATAATTGTCACTGGCTTACAAAAACTCAACCTCGGCTATGAAATCGTCGCCGAAGAAAGTATTTCTGCCGGTTACACACCAGAGATAGGAAAGAATGCTTTTTTTCTTATCGACCCATTAGATGGCACCCGACAATTTATCGAACGCAATGGTCAGTTCACCGTTAATATCGCACTGATAGAAAATGGAATACCCACACTTGGTGTCATTCATCTCCCTGCCTTACAAGAAACCTACTGGACCAATGAAATGGGAGGTGCCAACAAAAGATCGGAAGATGGCTCTGTGACATCTATACAGTGCCGGACACCTAACCAAGACGGACTAGTGGTCTTAGCAACTCGCTCACATAACAACCCTGATACCGATGCGTTCCTCGAAAAACTCAATATTGCCAAGCTCGATCGCTGTGGCTCGTCGTTAAAGTTTTGTCGAATAGCTGAAGGAAGTGCAGATCTCTACCCACGACTTGGAAGAACTATGGAATGGGATATTGCCGCGGGACACGCGATCCTCGTTGCAGCTGGTGGAAAACTTACCGATCTAGCTGGAAATTCTATTCAATATGGGAAAACAGGCTTCGAGAGTCCTTACTTCGTTGCTACCGGTGCTGAATAAGATTCGGCTTGTACGGCCTTAGCCATCAAAGCGTTGGTCATTCCTCTAAAAATATACGGGTGTACTGGAGTCAATATGTACCAATATAGGAGGCCTAATACTCCAGCCGGATGAAAGTAAGCTGAAGTCGTAAGTCTGGATTCATCATCAACTTCGTCAATATTAAATTCCAACACGGCAGATCCGGGAAGCTTCATCTCAGCCATTAACGTTAGTTGCTTCCCTTCATCAATCGCAACAACCCGCCAGAAATCAATTGCGTCGCCCACTCGTATCCCAGTGGGATGACGTCGTCCTCGCCTCATACCAACGCCGCCGACCAAACGATCAATTACACCACGTAACTGCCAAAGCCAATTCAATGCATGCCATCCATTGTTTCCGCCAAGAGCCCGTACTTGGTTCCATATAGCTTCGGGCGTGACTACCGCCTGCCCATGAGCAACCTCTTTTTTACTATAAAATGAATATTCTGGATGGCTTCCTCCGAAATGGATAGCTCCCTCTGTCCAACGGGCCGGCATCTCTGATAATTTCTCACTTTCCATAGCAATGTGAATTGCCTCCATATAAGACTTCAGATCTCGTGGAAAAATCTCTCTGATTTTAGTCTCAGAGGCTAGCAAATCGTGCTTCAGGCCATCAATCAGCGGGCGCGCAACGTTTGCTGGTACAGCTGTCACAAGATCTAACCAATAAGAAGAAAGTCGAGGCGTAAGCACAGGTACAGGAATCAAATATCGTTTCAGTCCAACCGCATCAGCAAACTGATGGATGAGATCTTTGTACTTTATGGTTTCAGGGCCAACGACATCGTATGTTTTGCCAAACGTGTCAACACTGCCAATTGAAGAGGTCAAATACCAAAGTAAATCACTTAAGGCAATCGGCTGTGAACTTGAATTAACCCACCGAGGAGTAATCATGATCGGAAGGTGATAAACAATATCTCGGATAACTTCAAACGCTGCTGAACCGGCACCGACTATCATCCCCGCACGAAGTTCTGTAACCGGAACACTCCCCTTCCTTAGACAATCTCCAGTCTCAGCTCTTGAAGTCAGATGTCGAGTATTTCTCCCTGAGCTAGGCTGAATTCCACCTAAATAGATTATTTGTGACACTCGATATTTTGCAGCGGCTTCAGCAAAATTCTCTGCAGCTTTACGATCTAATTGTTCAAATGATTTACCCGAACCCATTGAATGAACCAGATAAATGGCCACATCCGTACCCGCTAATGGTGAGTCAAGAGACGAAATGTCAAGCACGTCTCCAGCAAACAGCTGCACGTCTGGCCAAGGTCGTCCCTCTAAAGTCTGCTTGTTTCTTGCAACTGCTCGGACAGTATGCCCTGCCTGAATCAATTGAGGGATCAAGTTCGAGCCAATGTAACCTGATGCTCCAAAAACAGTGACTACAGCCATATTAACTTCCTTGGCTTTCGCTCTATGTAGAGCAAATATTCGCTCTTGTTAAATTCGCACGGTTTCTCCGATTAAGCAAGCTAGAATGAAAATGAAGAGTTTTTGATGTGGAGTTATATGAAGTCGACAGCAGTGGTGGTATTTACAAGAGATCTTCGTGTACATGATAACCCTGCGCTAGTAGCCGCAAGCCAGCAAAATGACTGCGTCGCACCACTGTTTGTACTCGATCCTATGCTAGTTAATGGACCACAATCATCAGCTAACCGCTCTATTTTCTTATATGAGTCTCTCACTGATTTAGATCAATCTTTAGAGCGCCTCGGCACCAGTCTCATTATTTCGCAGGGTGTCTGGGCTGAGGAAGTGATGAAATTTACTGCAACAGTTGAGGCTACCGAAATACATATAGCAAGGGATTACAGCAGATATTCGAGTGACAGAGCTCGTCTTCTAGAAGCTGCCTGTGAGCACAGTAATATTAAATTGATACTTCACGACAGTCACTCCGTGCTTCCTCCTGGAAAAATACAACCAGGTGCTGGTGACGAGTACAAAGTGTTTACTCCTTATTACAACAAGTGGCTGGCTGAGTCTTGGCGACCGATGGTAAAACCACCGCTGCTCAATTCGCCCAGCCAACTGAAGTTCATAAAGTCAAACATGCCGAGCCTAGACCATAAATCAAATGCTCAAGTTAAGGGAGGTGAGTCAGCAGGCCGGTCCCGCATGATGCATTGGTTGACAAGCGGTATTCAAAAATATGAGGAAAATCGAGATGATCTAAGTGCGCCTGCCACTTCTCTGCTCTCTCCTTACCTTCATTTTGGATGTATTTCGTTACTGGAATTAGCCATGATGGCAAGAAGTAATGGTGATAATGCATTTGTTCGGCAACTTTGCTGGCGTGATTTTTACCTGCAAATATTAGCCAAGTATCCTGACGCTGCTAATTCAGACTATCGTGATCGTGGTGATCGTTGGAATAACAATACTGAGCACCTTAATGCCTGGAAAACGGGCATGACGGGATATCCGATAGTGGACGCCGGGATGCGACAGCTCCTCGCTGAGGGATTTATGCATAACCGAGCACGAATGGTGACAGCTTCATTCCTTACAAAGGATCTTTACCTCGATTGGCGATTGGGTGCAACACATTTTCGAAATTGGCTTATCGATGGGGATCTCGCCAGCAATCAATTAGGCTGGCAATGGGTTGCTGGAACAGGAACAGATACCAACCCAAACCGAATTTTCAATCCACAACGACAAAGTGAAAGATTTGACCCAACCGGTGAATACATTCGAAAATATGTTCATGAGCTAAACAATATACCGACCGATCTCATCCACAATCCGCCTAGCAAATTGAGAGCTGAATGTGGATATCCTGAGCCCATCATCGATCACAAAATAGCAATCGAAAAATACAAAGATATTAAGCTGAAAAATAGACAAAAATGATCAAAGTCCTACGATTATTTTTCAGATGGAGATTTAGCGTAAGACGCACTATTTCGGAACCCCAAGATAAAGTCTGGGAAATCCTAACCAATACCAAATATTGGCCCATATGGGGGGCCTCAATTCAGTCCGTAGATCCAAGCGATACAAAAATTATCCTCGGAACAAAAGGCTCAGTAACAACCGTATTTGGATTTCGTGTGAACTTTGCGATTACCAAGTATGAAGAGCAAAATATCTGGAATTGGGACACGTTTGGACTGCCCGTGACTGGTCATACCTTGCGAGCAATAAATGCACGTTCGACTGAAGTTACATTTGATTTACCTGTACTGATAGCACCATATGCAGTCGTTTGTTGGATAGCGCTGCTCAAAATCAATCGTCACGCATCTGAGGTTGATATGAAGTAGATCTCAGAAACTGGCTCTACTTCATATCTAAACTCAAACCTAACTAAATAGGCAGTTTTTTTGTCAATTGCACGCCAAGTGATGTCCCGAATGATTCATTAGATTGACTTGCCTTCATGAATTCACTTGCTGCAAGCGATTCACGTGCTGCGGTCCAAGCTGACCAGTCTTCGTAGTATGTCGCCGTCGAAATGATAGGTCGACTATGCCCAGCAATAGGCACCCTGACCGTTGATGACTGTGCTCCACCCTTGACAAGCTCATCAGCCAAACCGCTGGACCATTCAGTGGCCTCGGTCATTTTGCCGTAGTGGGGCGAGCCCATAGTCAAAGTCCGAAGAGCTACACGGTCCATATCAACCGTGCCTGCTCGATATATATTTCGAGCGATTAGACCCATGCTCATATCAGCAGGCATTTCACCCAGCATATCTAAATATATTTGATTAGCTGTGATTGCATCATGCGCAATCCCAAGGCTCTCTAGATCTTCAGCCACATATGCAACCTGAATATTTCCAATGTTCTGACCAGTCACTACTTGAAAAAAAGCTGCTCCCACAATATCAAGTTCATCGAAAGCAGGTCGCAGTTTAGCTAAACTCGCAGTAGTTTCTAATATTTTGCCGGGTCGTGGCTTAATGGCCACACTTCTCACGTACGTCATTTGTATCTCCTTTAAATTTCAATTATGGCAATCGAGTCAAGAGCGTATTACTAACAATTTCAGACACAGGATCTGTGTTAGTCGCCAAAGCATTCCATGCTGCAGTTTGACGCATATTCTCTAAGATTCCATCGAGCTCTCCAGAATTTTTCATCATTATGTTCAGGAAGTAACGGTCTACTGGTAGTCCGGTGACCGCACGACTTATCTGACAAGCTGTAGCACCTGTTCCTACCCAAACGTCAGTCCAACCAGTAAGTCTCTCTTCCAACTCAACAATTCTTCCAGGCTTGGCTATCATTCCGATAGTCGTCGTTGCACCTGTTTCACCATTGATAACTGCATCTCTATCACCGGAGAAAGCGATATCTTCTGTTCTGATAACTCCAAGCCGAACCGTTGCAGGAGAAGGATCACTAGCCCACTGATTGTAAAAATCAGAACTCTGAATTTTTTCAGATACCTGCCGAATATGATCGTTGCTGTCAGTGAAGGCTCGAATCTGAAAATTTCCGAAATACTGGCCGGAAGATACGGCATACGCAATTGACTGATTAGCACCGCACTCCACAAACAAGTCACGTAGGTCAGTTATCGACTGTACTGCCTCCGCCAATCGTCCCTGTACTGGTGCAAACCCTAATGTTGATTTGATCATATTTTCAACTCCCTCAAATCGCTATTGTGCTTGGCGAGTCAACAGCCCTGCCATGACTTTTGTTTTAAATACGGATAATAAGTTTTACGGCGTGCTGAGGCTGAAACTCCACCCACCGCAAAATCATTACTAAGCTAGTTA
>CAJXBM010000042.1:0-13967 GCA_913051185.1 uncultured Chloroflexota bacterium
AGAGCTCCCTCGATAAACTCACCGAAGTGGATGAGTGCAGCAAATCCCAAAATAACTGCTGCCACGGATCCAATTAACATCGGAATTCCCATTGTCGGAGGCGATTCCGTAACGTGCCCTGATGGCTCTCCATGAGTTTCATCGTCTGCACTGTGATGCAAGCCCGATGGATCGCCCCCTTTGTATTCGCCAAAAAAAGTCATAAAAATCACTCTGAACATGTATAACGCCGTCATAAATGCGACAACGGTACCTATAAACCACAGCAATTTATCAACATGCCAAGCCTCTAACAAAATCTCATCTTTTGACCAAAAACCGGCGAGTGGGAAGATCCCTGATAAAGATAATGAACCAATCACAAATGTTAAAAATGTCAGAGGCATCGTAGATCGTAAGCCCCCCATTTTAGGCATTTCGAATGTGCCTGTTGCGTGACTGACAGAGCCTGCACCCCAAAAAAGTAAACTTTTGAAAAATGCATGCGTGAACAGATGAAATATCGCAGCCACGTAACCACCTAGGCCAATCGCCATCACCATATAGCCGAGCTGAGAAATTGTTGAATAAGCCAAAACACGTTTTATGTCAGTCGCTACCAGTGCCATAGAAGCCGCAAAAATTGCGGTAAACCCACCCACATATGCTATGACTGTCGACACCGACTCTGGCGCGGCCTCAATCGCCGGAAAGAATCTGGCAAGTAAATAGACTCCCGCCGCCACCATAGTCGCTGAGTGGACTATTGATGAAACCGGTGTTGGTCCTTCCATCGCATCAGGCAGCCAAAAGTGTAATGGAAATTGAGCACTTTTACCTGCCGCACCTGCTAGTAAACCAATAGTAAATCCGGTAAGAATTGGTGCCGAAATCAAGCCTACGTGAGCCATCTCATTAATTTCGTTAATGGAAAATGTGCCAGTTTTCGCCCAGATAAGTGTGACCGCTAAAACTAATCCAACATCACCAAATCGAGTAACAATAAATGCCTTCTTAGCAGCTGCAGCAGCCGATGGTCGATCGAACCAAAATCCTATGAGTAGATATGAGGTGAGACCTACTAATTCCCAGTGTATAAACAATTGCAAGAGACTTGAGGCCATAATGAGCCCTAGCATCGCCGCAACAAAGAGCGACATAAATAGAAAAAATCTCGAGTATGCTGAGTCGTGCTCCATGTAGCCCATTGAGTACAATTGCACCAACAATGCTATCGATGTCACTACGAAGATCATTACCGCCGAAAGTCCGTCAATTCCAAGTCCGAAGCTCACTTGGAGATCGAAAATCGAAAGCCAGAGATATTCGCCGAGTCCAATATCCTCGCCATGATATCCAATGGACATATCCAATGTCCAAAGGCCCAACATCCAGGAGAGGAGCGCAAATCCTATGGCAATATGCCCTGCCTTATTTTCCGGCACTAAAGCAGCGAAACGACTGTTCCTGGCAAATATTGAGATCGATATAACGCCCGCCGATCCAAGAGGAGCCAGGTATATCAGCCAAATGAGGAATTCTGGAATGTTAGGTAAAAACATTAAATTTTGTTCAAGACCTCCCGTGCCACGTGTGTTTTCCCGTCAGGAATCCAAATTTCATGAGGGTCACTCATTCTAGTTATTTCAAGCGGAGGTATTATACGAATCGCGAGTGCTTCTTGGTTGAAAACTTCGCGCCACATCTCGGCTGAGTACCCGTCTTCAACATCCATAAATTTAACCCACATAGAACGCTCCCAATTACCAACGCATCAAGTTGATTCGGTCAAGATCGACTGTTTCACGTTTTCGATATACCAAAACTGACAGTGCCAGAGCAACAGCGGCTTCTGCCGCAGCAACACTCAACACAAATACAACAAATACGTGACCATCTACTAAACCAGCATCAGTCGAAGTATTTTGGGGGAAGCGAGAAAATGCCAACAGAGCCAAAATCGATCCATTCAGCATCAGTTCAATTCCCATCAACACGGCTATCGCGCTTCGCTTGCCAAGTGCAATAGCCGTACCTAGAGCGAAAACAGATCCCGACACAACAAGATAATGCATGAGACCAATTTCAAATATCAGTTCAGAGATTTCGGTCATCAGCTCTCACCTTCCTCGTGATCAGCAGATGAAGTCTGCACAAGCATAATTGCCCCTATCAATGCAAATAACAACAATACTGACGCGATCTCAAAAGCCAACACATATTTACCCAGAAGTAGATTGCCAATTAAATCAATAGTTGTAGAAAAATCACCCGCTGGACCAGACCAGTTCGTATCCAAGGCAAGGAAGCCTACAAACGTAGCAATACCTCCAGCTGCGAGCAGGCCTGGTAGAACATAAATAGTATTCCCGTTATCACGTGAGGCTAACGGAGTCAGCATAACTGCGAACACCATGAGAACCGAAATAGATCCCGCATATATAAGGATCTGAGCCATCGCTATGAAATCCGCTGATAATGTCAGGAACAATCCTGCCATGCTTAAAAATGAAATAACTAAAAAGGCCAGTGCATGTAACAAGTTTCTTGACAGGAATACCAAAGTCCCAGAGCCGAGCACTAGGCCTGCCATCATATAGAAGCCAATAACGATTCCGGGAGAATCCATCTAAATTATCCCCTCAGTGCTTTTGCCGCTTGCAGACCACCCATTTCACGAGTCAAAACCGGAGGTGGAGGCGCTGAAAGGTCAGTATCCCTAAATAGTAACCGCATCCAGGCGAAAGTAAGGCCTATCGCTGCTCCTATATTTACGACCGCCATAAGTCCCATAGACAAGAAATTAGGCACATCCCATCGAACCAGAATTGAGCTCTCAATAGCCGTCAAAAACATTAACGCTATTGATACAGGTATCAAAAATTTCCAAGCGAAACCCATCAATTGATCTAGTCGAAATCGTGGAAGCGTTGCCCGTATCCAGACGAATAAGAAGTACACTAAGCCAATCTTAGTAGCCAAAATAAGGTAACCCGGAATCCATTCCTCTAAACCGAACAGCGTGTAACCGCCAAGGAAAAATGTCGACATGAGGGCCCCCACGAGGATCGCGTTCCCAAGCTCAACACCCATGAATAATCCAGCCTTCATACCCGAATACTCTGTATAAAAACCTGCCACTATCTCTGATTCGGCTTCACCGATATCGTTTGGAGTCCGATTAATTTCAGCGGTAGAAGCAAATAAAAACGCTAGCGCTGCAAATGGAATTATCATAATCAGCCATACTCCGTGCTCTGATTGCCATAAAACTATCTCAGAAAGTTTCGTCGAGCCAGTCAAAAGTACGACTGCTAAAAGAGAAACAGATATTGGTATTTCATAGGAAATCATCATTGCTATTGTGCGCATAGCGCCAAGTAATGAATAGTGATTGTTTGAAGCCCAGCCAGCCATGAATACTGCAAGAACTCCTAAAGATGAAATAGCAATCACAAACAACACACCTACATCCAAGTCTGCGTATGACATCTTAGGTGACCACGGAATGGGAGCCCAACCAAGAATAGCTGGGATAAATACTGCAATTGGTGGCGCAAAATATAAGAAACGATCAGCTCCGCGAGGGATAATTATCTCTTTCTGCATCAGCTTTAAAGCATCTGCTAAGGTTTGAAGAAGACCGAACGGACCGGTCCTATTCGGGCCCTGGCGAATCTGAAACTTTGCGATGAGTCGCCTTTCCACCCATGGACCTATAAGCAGCCAACCTCCGACCACAGAAACAATTCCAGTCGCACCCAGCAGCGTCGGGACTAGGTATGCTAGCGCCGATGAAATCCTTGAATCCATTTCGCTACTCCGGATAACACCATCCAAACTAATCATTGCGTTCCCGAGATCTCGGATGTCATACCATTTGCCATCTAGTTCACCTGAGATAACCAGATATCCAACCAATACTTGAGAAATGATGAAGCCCGCGAAAAGCAGAGAAATTATCATCAAAACAGGCCGCGGAAGCGCAAGAGTTCGAACCAAGAGAGATCTATGCTCGGCTATCTGACGAGACATCGGTGTAGCAGGTCGAATATCCCCACTCATCTGTCGATCTCCCCTACTACTATGTCTAATGATCCCAAAGTGACAATTGCATCTGATAACGCGGCATCACGTCCCAGCTCATTTAACAGAGATAGGTTAATTAGACTCGGTGCACGCAAGTGAAAGCGGTATGGAGACGGACCTCCATCCGAAACTAGGAAAAATCCTATCTCACCTCGTGGGCTCTCAATACGAGAGTAAATCTCACCTACATCTGGTCGAAGGGCCAAGGGAATGTCTGTTTTGTGAGCCCCGGATGGAATCTGTGACATCGCCTGTTTAATAATTTTTACAGATTGATAAAGTTCACTCATTCGTACCATGAATCGATCGTATACATCGCCAGATTTTCCAACCACTACATCAAAATCCATTCGATCGTATACCGAATAGGGGTCGGTCTTCCGCAAGTCCCACGGCACACCACTCCCTCTCAATGCTGGGCCTGTTAATGAGGCGTTCACGGCGTCTTCAGCAGAAATAATCCCCACTCCCCTCGTACGCGCTAAGAAGACTTCGTTAGACACTAGGAGTTCATGGTACTCATCAATACGATCCGGTAACTCGTCAACTAGTTCTTGCAGAGCTGGCCAGAATTCTGGAGGTGGGTCAAAGGCAACTCCACCAATTCTCATGTAGTTCGTTGTCAGCCGAGCTCCGCAGGTCATCTCAAATAAATCAAGTATTTTCTCACGTTCGCGAAACATATAGAGAAGAGGTGTTTGCCACGCACCAGCATCGGAAATCAAAGTCCCGTTAGCCATGGCATGAGATGCAATTCTCTGCAATTCCGAAAAAATAACTCGAAGGTATTCAGCTCGGTCTGGGACTTCGACACCAGCTAAACGCTCGACCGCGATTGCCAAACCTAAGTTTCCTGTCATAGCTGCTAAATAGTCCGCTCGATCAGTGAAAGGAATATTCTGTGTAAACGTTCGTTCCTCGGCCAACTTCTCCATCGATCGATGCAAATATCCAACAATCATGTCTAAATCTTTTATTTTTTCACCATCCATAACAACCCGTAAACGAAATACTCCATGGGTCGAAGGATGCTGCGGTCCAATATTTAGAACATAGGGTTCGGTCGAGGTAGTCATAACTTGTTAATTAACCTCTATCTTCGCTGGATTCAGTCTCAACACTAGTCTCATCTGTCTCACCCGTGACCACATATGCCACACCTGCCTCGACGTTCTCCTGATTTATAGGCCGGATGGGTTTGTCTTTATCCTCAAATGGAAATCCTTCCAATCCTGAGTTAATTCTCCCCGGCATTCCTAAAAAATCTTTACGAAGGGGGTGCCCTGGAAATCCATCCCACAAGAACAGTCTTCGAAGATCAGGGTGCCCTTCGAATCGCACACCCATAAGGTCATACACTTCTCTTTCCTGTAATAAAGCGCCCTTATAGACCTGATATGCACTCTGAACCACCGCCGGATCCATCCCGTTCGTTCTTGTCTTCACCACTAACTGATGATTCAAGTCAAGACTTTGCAAGTGGTAGACAACTTCGATATGAGTATGCCTATCAACTGCAGTTAAATTAGATAATTGAACCGCATCGAATTCATCCGAATCGAGCAGCCACTGCAAGATTTCAATAATTCTATCTGGGGCCACTTCTATCCACTCATCAGTGACAGCTGTCACGATATCTGGCAACGACTTGCTAACCGAATCCCCCACGGACATTCCTGACAATTGCTTGGATGTGCGCATAAGTTTGCCTAACGCCATTCCAGGGCACGTTTACGCCAAGCATAGACGAGCCCAAGTACGAGAATCCCAATGAACAAAACAGCCTTCCACAGTACCGTAAGCGCCATTTCCTGATGTTCTACGGCCCACGGATAGAGAAAGATTACTTCTACATCAAAAATAACAAATCCAAGCGCAAAGAGATAATATCGCGCATTGAATTGGCCCCATGAGGAACCCTCTGCTTCGACACCACATTCATACGTTGCGAGTTTAATCGGATTATGATTTTCGGGTCGAATCTTAAATTGATAAAGCAGGAAGGACACCATTATCGGCAACATCGGGAATGCAATTGCCAAAGTAAACAAGATTCCCACTCGACCAAATACTTCGGGGATCACGTGCGCCTCCGTATGTACCCTATCCAGCCTCAACGGCGAGGTTATCCTGCCTGATAGATGCGAGCAACTGCAAATTAATTTATTTTAGAATTTAAGAATCTTCAGAGAGCTCAATGAGTCCTCCATTTTCCATTCCTTTAGCAGTATCCAACGTTTTAGCTGCCACCACAATAAATTCTAAATCCACTGAGCCAGTATTTCGAATTTGATGAGGAATCGCTGCAGGGAAGAATAAAAAATCACCCGACTGCACATCTTTGCGCCAAGGACCACAGTCGATTTCAGCACTTCCCGTAATGAAATAATATATTTTCTCAACGTCATCATGAACGTGCCGGACATTTGTTTCACTAACCGGAAGTTTGTTATATAAAGAAAATTGAAATGAGCTTTCAAAAATACCTTCACTCTCTGAAAACATACGCCTAATCCCAAGGTTACGAGTGATCACGGGATCGACTGATTCTTTTGCGCGCGTCACGAATCGAGCATCCTTGGGAGGGGACGTGACCTCTCCTGTAAACTCAGGAACTGCTGGCGGTAAGTCATTTGTACTCGGAGTGTTGTTTACATCTTCAGTCATCAAGACCTCTCTTTTCTCTACTTCGTGTGAGAGAAGAATCATAACCTCTGAGGATGAAAATTCAAAACCTATCACGCTAGGTGGTTGACCTGCACCTATGATTGGGAATACATTGCCCGTTGTCACAAAAAAAAAACTTTTTTGCTGACTGAACAAAATGTGACGTCTAACGTCGAATTATTTTAAGGAGCGGAAATTGACCGACTATAACAAGCCAATTCCTGATCCCGACCCGTATACCTCTGGTCCATTCTGGGAGGGTGCGAAGGAAGGGAAATTAATGCTGCCACGTTGCGAAGATTGCAACCGTGTGCACTGGTATCCACGAATCCTATGCCCCTTCTGTTACTCACGGAGTATTTCGTGGTTCGAGGCATCAGGCGAGGGAACACTTTACAGTTTTGCTGTGCAGCAGAGGGCGTTTGCGCCAGGCTGGGCGGAAGAGGGTCCCTATGTGACTTGCTTCATTGACTTAAACGAAGGTGACCGCATGTTCGGCGTTCTTCTGGATGTTGATGTCTCAAAGCCCGAAGATATTTTTGCAAAAATCGGTTCGAAAGTCTCAATTGAATTCGTTAAGGCGAATGATGATGTGCATGTGCCGTATTGGAAATTAGCAAGCTAAAAGCTTCGAAAATACTGAATCATGATTTTCAGAAAGGAAGTCTAGATGACAAACCCATCAATGGCTGCCGCGATAGTAGGAGCTGCAGAGTCTGACGAGATCGGCTTTGCACTCTCTGAAAAAGGCACCACAAATACACAGCTTCATATCGAAGCTATTAACAATGTGTGTAAACAAGTCGGAATTTCTCCGAGAGAGATTGAAGGAGTTTTTTCTGCAGGATTTACTCCTCAAATTGCCGAATATCTGCATATTCGCCCAAAATACATAGATGGCACCGCAGTAGGTGGCTCATCGTTTGAGCTTCACGTTCACCATGCACTGGCTGCTATTGCTGCCGGCGTTATTGATGTAGCTCTCGTTTCACACGGTGAATCCGGCCGATCTGCTAGAAAGAACCAAGGCCGAGGCACAGGAGGTCGCGGAGGCGGAGATCCTTGGGCTCCAGGCGCTGCCTTCAGTGGTGGCCCGTATGGTGGTTGGGGAGCCCCGTTCAACTACGCGCACGCAATGACACGCCACTTACACCAGTGGGGCTCGACTAAAGAGGATTTCGCCCAAATCGCAGTCTCGGCTCGAGACTGGGCTACGCTAAATCCGCGAGCTGTTATGCATTCAAAAGAAACCGACCCAAATGGTGGTCCAATCACTATTCAGGATGTGCTGGACTCTCGTCTCATATCGTGGCCACTCAACTTGTTAGATGTCTGCCTAGTTACCGACCACGGAGGCGCTGTGTTGATTGTATCCGCAGAAAAAGCTCACTCATTCAAGACGCCACCGGTTTGGATAGCTGGTGCGGGAGAAAGCATGGGTCATTGGGATATGCTTGAAATGGATGACCTGACTCTCACATCTGCGGTTAACAGTGGAAAGACCGCATATCAGATGGCTGGCATGGGTCCAAGTGAAATGGAACTTGGAATGATTTATGATTCCTTTACGGTCACCGTCGGAATCACGGTTGAAGCCCTAGGACTCGCACCTCGGGGAGGATTCATGGAGCTGTTTGAAGGTGGCAAGTCAGGTCCTGGTGGCTCAGGAATGCCAATCAATACAAACGGTGGAGGACTCTCGTTTAGTCACTCTGGTATGTACGGCATGATGCTATTAGTAGAAGCTTATCGACAGCTTTCAGGAACTGCAGAAGATGGAGTTCACGGAATTGCCGGCAAGCAAACGAGCGCCCAAACAGCGATCGTCAATGGTACAGGTGGTTCGCTAAGTACTACAGGTACTCTCGTCCTAGTAGCTGATCAATAATCAGTAAACTGAATTTTTAAGAAGGGGGTGTTGGTTTAACCAACACCCCCTTCTTTTTTGTTATCATTACTTTGACAATGAATCATAAAACTTTGGATTATCAGTGCCCCAATTAGACTCTAATCAACTGCAGCATCTTGAAGAATACGGCTATCTTGTGGTCGAAGCTGTCATTGAACCTGAAGACATCCTGGATCCGATAATGCAGGAGTATGAGGGTGTACTAGATTCCCTGGCCACACGACTAAAATCTGATGGAAAAATCAACTCTTTGCACAGTGCACTTTCCTTTGGCGATCGTGTCACCAAAATTTATCACGAGAGCAACGCAATCCATAATCAGTATTTCGATTTTTCGCTTCCCCAGAAAGGAATCAATAAAGATACTCCATTCTGGGCTGGACCAGCAGTCTTTGATGCATTGACAAATCCGAATCTGCTCGATGTTGTTGAATCGGTGATCGGACCAGAGATCTATTCAAACCCCGTTCAACACGTTCGAGTTAAAGTGCCCGAAGACAAGGCTCCACGTGATTCAGAGGGCAATGTGATTTATGGTGCGACTCCATGGCATCAAGACCTCGGTGTCGTCACGGAAGAAGCTGATGCCACAGACCTACTTACTGTCTGGTTCCCATTGATGGACACTGACATCGAAAATGGGTGTTTGCAAGTGATCCCCGGATCCCATCGCAACCAGGTACTCACCCACTGTCCCGGAGCCCAAGGAATACAAATCCCTGAGTCTTTGCTAGATCCAGATAAAGCACGTGCAATTCCGCTGAAACGAGGTAGCGTATTACTCCTACATCGAAAAACAATCCATAGCGCCCTCCCTAATAAAAGTAACCGAATCCGCTGGTCATTCGATCTTCGATATCAGCCTATTGGGCAGCCCACAGGTCGCGAGACTTTCCCTGGATTTATCGCTCGGAGTGCTCAAGATTCGTCCAAAGAACTACATGACCCTATTGCTTGGTTCCAGATGTGGAAAACGGCACGCGATTCGCTCGCGCGTGACGAGGATCCCTCTTATAACCGATGGGATCCCCAGCACGCTCTCTGTGCATAAAGAACTAGAAAACTGAATGGTTCCTTATATCGCTAATTAACATCGGCAAGGCTCATAAGACCATGAGTGATAACCTCTTCTGATGCTTCTTGATTTACATACGCACACCCAACCACTTTCATATGATTCTTTCCTTCCACCTGATGAATTAATTGAGAGAAGCAAACAAGCTGGACTAGACGGCATTGTCCTGTCTGAGCATGACGCTGCATGGAGTCCAGATGCAGTTAAGGAGCTCTCAAAACGGCATAATTTTCTTGTACTGCCAGGGATGGAAATTAACACTGAAGAAGGTCACATGCTTGTCTATGGCATGCATAAATATGTGTTCGGTATGCATCGCGTGCACGAGCTAGCCGGGCACGTTGATAACGTAAATGGTCTTATGATTCAAGCGCACCCCTATCGAAGACAGCATCCGTGGAACTGGGAGAGTGAAAAAGAATGGATCCACTCTCTAGAAAGATCTGAAGCCAACAATGCGCTGAATTTTGTCCGTGGATTAGAAGTACTAAACGGTCGTGGCAAACTCAATGAAAACCAATTCTCGAAGATCCTCGCGGATCACGTGGGAATGCCTGGGACCGCTGGGACAGACTCCCACATGACTGATGATATCGGAAAATGTGTTACTTATTTTGAAAAAGACATAACAAACGAAGAGGACTTAATCGAAGCGTTACGAAATGGACTCTATTGGCCCATAGATATGACAAAGGGTGACGTTACTCCGGATACTCGGTACTGGGATGTTCCAAGTGATTTGCGACAGATTTTTGAAGACCTTAACAATCGCCAGAAACATTCAGAAAAATCAATCGAAGAACAAGAACTATTGCGAATTCAAGCTGCGACGAAGAGCGTTGAACTAATCACGTCACTTAAAAAAGGAGCAGACACTACAGGCTGATAGCCGGCGCTGCGAGCGTCCTTGACCGCGGTGCACTATTTAACTTACGATTCGTTGACTAAGTAGTTGCAGGGGGTGCAAATGGCTGAATCAATAATTACGGACGAACTCAAATCCTTAATCGGCGTTAATGGACCGGAGACTGAAGCTGAAGTAACAACCACAGGGTGCAGGCTATTCGCAAGGTCGGTAGGACATGAGGACCTTATCTTTTACGATGAAGAAGTGGCTAAAGCGCGAGGTTACAAATCAATCGTTGCTCCGCCAGGTTTCTTAGGAACTCCTATCTTTAAGCCAACAGATGCTAAAGTGGCAGGTGCACCACCAGGTGGTCTAAACATTCCCTATAAGCGTATCCTCAACGGCGGGACTACGTATGAATATTTTGAACCGATCGTTGCTGGAGATGTGATTTTATCTAGCAGTCGTGTTACTGAATTTCAGGAACGTGAAGGCTCGGTCGGCCCGATGCTAATTACATACCGTGAGACTGATTTTCGAAGAAAGTCTGACGGGAAAGTTGTGGCAAAAGGGTCATCTAACATGATTAATTATTAAAGCAACAAGAAAGTTATGGCACACATATTAGGAGTCAATTAAATGAGTGAACAGATATTTTGGGATGACATCAATGAAGGTGATTCCTTGCCGATTATTAATCCGGACTGCAGCACGCAGCAACTGGTTATATGGGCAGGGGCATCGGGTGATTTTTATCAGATTCATTATGATATTCCGTTCGCACAAAACACCGGACTGGATAACATCATCGTGCATGGCGCGCTGAAGCAAGCATTCTTGGGCAGATTGCTCCATGACTGGGCCGCACCGGATGGCCGTATTGAGAAATTCGGATGTCAATATCGAGGTATGGATTATCCCGCAGAAAACATGTCAGTCAGTGGAACCGTTACTGCAAAATATGTTGAGGGCGACCGACATCTAGTGGATGTAGAAGTCTGGACAGAGAATCCGAGCGGAAGAAAAACTACGCCGGGGACAGCAAGAGTTGCACTGCCGACAAGGTAGACAAAGCACGTATCTAATTTCACATAAAGAAATGGTCTCAACAGGCTGTTAACGTAAGGAAAGGTGAGTTATGGGAGTACTAGACGGAAAAGTAGCCGTAGTAACGGGATCAGGTCGAGGCATTGGTCGAGGTATAGCGATGAAGTTTGCCGCTCAGGGCGCCTCGGTCATAGTTAATGATCCAGGCGTCAACGTGGATGGTAGCGGTCACGACGCCGGACCTGCGGATCAGGTTGTAGATGAGATTAAGGCCCTTGGAGGCCAAGCTGCTGCAAATTATGACTCGGTAGCAGAAATGGCCGGTGGCGAAAATATGGTAAAACAGGCAGTCGATGCCTTCGGCAAGATTGATATTCTCGTAAATACTGCTGGAATTCTACGTGACCGAATGCTTTTCAACATGACCCAAGAAGAATGGGATGATGTTATAGCTGTTCATCTGAAGGGCCATTTCTCAACAATAAAGCCTGCATCAATCCTTATGCGTCAGCAACGGTACGGACGAATCATTAACTTTTCTTCCAGCAGTGGAACTATTGGAAATACAGGACAGTTCAACTATGGTGCCGCTAAATCGGGCATTGCCGGGCTTGGTCGAGTGGTGGCGAAAGACTTAGGACGATATGGGGTGACCTGTAACATCATCGCTCCCGGTGCCGGTACCCGTATGACCGCGACAGTGCCTGACAGTGCACGCGAACTGCGCGCAGGATCTGGAATCCAAGGTGCAGCCTCAAATGCCCCAGTGCAAGAAAGTGCATATGCAGGTCTTCGAGATCCTGAATTTGTCGCACCTATGGTTACTTACCTTTGTTCTGACGATGCGTGGGACATTAACGGATGGGTTTTCAATGTGTCAGGCGGATCGATTTCAGTATCACGATACCCAGTGGCTGAAAGAAGTATCTTCAAGCCAGGACACTGGACACTCCCAGAATTAGATGACGCTGTACAAAACGTCCTGATGAAGGATATTAACAACCCAGCTCCTCCTCGCGACGATATTGAAGTCCCAGGTCGAGATATCGCGGCACGAATTCTAAGCTAAAGCAAAATTTATAACGAAAGGATATCCAAAATGGGATCATCACTAGAAGGACGAAATATCGTAGTTACTGGCTCAGGACGAGGCATTGGCGCCGAAATCGCGAAATTAATTGGCTTACAGGGCGGAAATGTGATCGTTAACGACCCAGGTGTAAACGTTGACGGTAGTGGGACAGACAATGCACCAGCAGAAGAAGTTGCCCAAGAAATCAGGGCAGCAGGCGGAAATGCAATCGCTAATTTTGATACTGTGGCAACCGCAGAGGGCGGCGAAAATATGATTACGCAGTGCGTGGATGAATTTGGACGCATTGATGGAATTGTCCACGTAGCTGGAATCTTACGCGATCGAATGATTTTTAATATGACCGAAGAAGAATGGGATGACGTCGTAGCAGTTCACCTCACGGGTTTATTTAACGTAGTCAAGCCAGCCTCGATTTTATTTCGACAGCAAAGATTTGGACGTATCATTGGATTCTCCTCAGGGTCTGGAATGAACGGCAACACCGGACAAGCTAACTATGGAGCAGCGAAAGCGGGAATCACTGGTGGTATCAGGTGTGCTGCACGTGACCTCGGTCGCTATGGTGTCACCTCGAATGCGATTTGTCCCGGTGCAGCTACTCGAATGACCGCGACGGTTCCTGACGCAGCAAGGGACCTTAGATCGAGTCAAGGGATTCAAGGCCAAGAGAGAACTGAAAGTATCGTAAATCAGCTTCGTGCTGGGTCTTATGTGGCCCCTATGGTGGGTTACCTTTTGACAGATCAGGCATGGAATGTCAACGGAAAATGTTTCAACGTCTCTGGTGGACAAGTCTCACTTTCTTCAGACGAGGTGCCTTACCGTTCAATCAATAAGGCAGGCATGTGGGAGCTGGATGAACTACAAGCACTTGTCCCGTCAAACCTAATGTCAGGACTACGGAACCCTGCTCCGCCGCCAGCTGACTTAAGCATCCCAGGGAGATTAGTAGGGTAGTAATAAGAAATTAGTTACTTTTTGTGGGCGACCGTGTGTATTTCAACACGCGGTCGTTCTATTTTGGAGGCAGTAACCGTTCCATACGGTAGTAAGACCTACCCGCACGAACTACTTCCCCAATTCTCATAAAACCACTAGCAGCGAAGGATCTTTGTGCTCTCTCATTCCACGTGAGCGTGTGTAAATATACTTTTAACAAAGAAAGCTCATTGGCCATCACACCAACCATCAGATCGACAATCTCTCGACCGTAGCCTCTACCCCAAAACTCCTTGTTACCGATAGTTATTCCAAGCTC
>CAJXBM010000043.1:0-13809 GCA_913051185.1 uncultured Chloroflexota bacterium
GAGGGTGGTCGAACAGTTGGTGCAGGGGCAGTAACTTCAATTATTGAATAGGTAGTAGGCAATACAGCCGACTAGCATTATTCTTGTAAGCCTCGGCTTTTTAGGGGCTGGATATGCAAAAACGTAGGAATAGTTGATAGCGACGAGGAAAAGAATGGCTGAGCATAGAATTCGCATTTGGTTGACCGCTTTTGATCACCGTGTTTTGGATGCGGCCGCTCGCCAAATCGCAGAGACTGCGGCAAGGACTGGTGCTGTAGTAGCAGGCCCTGTGCCACTTCCGACAAGAATTCGAAAGAAGACTGTGAATCGATCGCCTTTTATTGATAAGGATTCGAGAGATCAATGGGAGATTAGGAAGCATAAGAGACTCGTGGATATTATTGAAGCGGGGCCTCGAACGGTTGAGCAATTAACAAAACTTCAACTAGGTGCGGGAGTTCACGTAAATATCAGGATGTAGGTTGGCGTTTTATAAATATAAGTGCAAATATTTTTATTAATATTTGATGGTTTGAACAGTAATAGTGCGGGGGAAGCACGAGAGATATGTCAGGAAATATGCAAGCAGGAATGCTCGGACGCAAGGTAGGAATGTTGACTCGTTACGACGATGCTGGCCGCGCATATGGTGCGACGGTTATTGAGTTTGCTGACAATGTTGTAACTCAAGTTAGAACAATGGATCGCGATGGTTATTCTGCTGTACAAATTGGAACAGTTGGTGATCGTAAACGAACTACTAGAGCTCAACGCGGCCATTTGAGGGCATCGGGTCAGGAGCAGGTAAGTATGACTGTTCTTGCAGAATTCCGAACGAATGAGACTGATGAATTAGGCGTAGGTACTAGTTTGAGCGTTGATAGATTTCAGAGTGGCATGTACGTTGACGTGACAGCTCGTACAAAAGGCCGAGGTTTTCAGGGAGTTGTTAAGCGATGGGATTTTGCTGGTGGACCTAAGACACACGGACAGAGCGATCGGTGGAGAGCTCCGGGATCAATAGGTGCGGGTACTGATCCTGGTCGAGTTTTCAAGGGCAAGAAGATGCCTGGTCACATGGGAAATCGATCTCGAACAGTATTGAATCAGTTGGTTGTCGAGGTTGATATAGCCCGTGGCCTCATCTTTGTAGCTGGGAATGTACCTGGTCCGAATGGATCTTTAGTTGAGGTCAAGCAAGCTCGAAAGAGATCGATTGATCCAGTTAAAGTTGTGATTGAACCTGTTCTTAGTGAGGATGTCGCCGACGTCTCTGAGGACGTTGTCGGTGAAGTTGAGGAAGCTCCAATCGCAAATAATGAGGCGGTTCTAGAGACTACTAGTGAGCAATCTCCCGCAAGTGAATCTTCGGAGACACAGGACGAGATAGTCCCTGATGGTGAAGAAGAGGAGCAATCCTAATGAATTTAGCGGTGGTCGATGTTAACGGGAAAAATATTGAAGAAATTGAAGTTGACGAGAGTGTCTTTGGAATTGCACTTCATGACGCAGCAGAGCATCAAGTATTAACGGCCCAATTAGCTGCTAGAAGAAGTGGAACTCACTCCAGTAAAACTCGTGGCGAAGTGCGAGGTTCTACTCGCAAGTTATATGGTCAGAAAGGCCGTGGTATGGCACGTGCCGGGGCAAGTCGTTCTCCGACCCGTCGAGGTGGAGGTGTTGTATTTGGTCCTAAGCCTCGAGATTATTCACAGAAGATTCCTAAAGGAATTCGAAGACTAGCTATTAAGTCTGTTTTATCGAGACGTGTGCAGGAAAATAAGCTGTTAGTAGTTTCGGATCTTGGATTAACTGATGGTCCATCAACTAGTCACATCGCCGGCATGCTTTCAAACTTAGGTGTGGATAAGTCAGTGTTGATAGTTACTGGAAACCCGGACTCGATTGCTCATCGCTCTGCTCGAAATATTGAAGGTGTTGATTTGACACATGCGGATACTTTGTCGGTTGTAGAGATGCGTAAGCGGCAGAATTTAATTTTGACGGTTGATGCCATAAGAAGATGTGAAGCTTTATGGGGAAAGACTGTAACAGGCAGCAGCGAAAAACTTGATGTTGAAGTCAACGAAGCAGGTGAGGAATAATGGTTAAATCAATTCATCCTTACGAGATCTTACGAGAGCCAATTATCACTGAAAAAAGTACGGCACTTGCTTTGCAAGGTAAATATGTATTTGAGGTGCATGAGCGAGCCACAAAGCCTGAAATTAAGCGAGCCGTTGAGCTTGCATTTGAGGTAACGGTTGAATCAGTTAATACACTCAGGGTTCGTGGACGGAGACCTCGGGGTGCATTTGGTCGTAGAGCCGGAAACTTACCTTTCAAGAAAAAGGCGATAGTTACGTTGGCAACCGGCGACAGTATTGAATTGTTTGAAGGGGTCTAGGAGGTCTAATAATGCCAGTTCGTAATTTTAGACCTACATCACCAGGTCGCCGTAATGCATCGGGATTTACCTTTGAAGAACTTACCAAGAAGCGACCAGAGAAGTCACTAACGGTTTCTAAGAATAGGATTTCGGGTCGCAGTCACGGGAAGATTTCTGTGAGGCGTCGTGGAGGTGGCCACAAGCGCCTACTTCGCATCATTGATTTCAAGAGAGAAAAGTTTAATATTCCTGGACGAGTCGCTTCGATTGAGTATGATCCGAACAGATCTTCACGTATCGCACTTATTTTTTATGCTGACGGCGAGAAGCGGTATATCATTGCTCCAGATGGATTAAATGTGGATGACAGCATAGTGTCAGGACCAGAAGTTCCGATAAATCCGGGTAATGCTCTTCCGTTATCAGAGATTCCAACGGGTACGGTAATTCACAATATTGAGTTGATTCCTGGACGTGGAGCACAGCTCGGTCGTTCCGCAGGTGCATCTATTCAACTAATGGCTAAAGATAGTGGTTACGCACTACTGCGAATGCCGTCTGGTGAGAGAAGACAAGTTCTTGAGTCATGCATGGCCACGATAGGTGCTGTCGGTAATATTGAGCATCAGCAGATAAAACTAGGAAAAGCTGGAAGATCTCGTCACCGTGGGCGAAGGCCCAAGGTTAGAGGTTCGGTCATGAATCCAAATGATCATCCACATGGGGGTGGAGAAGGAAAGTCCCCAGTTGGTATGCCGGGTCCTAAGACGCCTTGGGGAAAACCCGCGCTTGGATTTCGTACCAGAAGAAATAAACGTACTGACAAGTATATTGTTCAGCGTCGAGGCGCTGGTAGGCGCTAAATATTAAGGAGGTTGGAAGATGTCTCGTTCAAGGAAAAAAGGGCCGTTTGTCCACCCCAAGCTATGGAAGAAAGTACAGGCTGCTCAGAACAGTCAGGAGCGAGTAATTATCCGCACTTGGTCAAGAGCGTCAACTATATTGCCTGAGATGGTCGGAATGACTATAGCAGTGCATGATGGTCGCAGGCACATTCCTGTTCTGTGTTCTGAGAATATGGTCGGTCATAAACTTGGTGAATTTGCTTATACGAGAACCTTCCGAGGTCACAGGGGTAAAAGTGAAAGAACGACGCAACGTGGGTAGTTTGTCGTCTATAACAATTGAGGGATATGTAGGGTAATTGATATGCAAGTGAAAGCTATAGCAAAGGACCAGAGAATATCAGCTCGAAAAGTGCGTCCCGTTTTGCGAGCCGTGCAGGGCATGCAAGTTACGGAGGCATTGCGGGCTTTAGATTTCATGCCACAAAAAGGTGCCTTACTTGCGGCTCAGGTATTACGTTCTGCTCAGGCAAATGCAGAGAATAATTTCGATTTAAATCCTGATGCCTTAATTGTCTTCAGCGCAACGGCCGATGAGGGAGTCACTATGAAGAGGTGGCGTGCTCGATCGCGTGGTCGTTCAGCACCACAGAATAAAAGAACTGCACATATCCAGATGATTGTGGAGGGTTAATTAGTATGGGAAGAAAAATACATCCATACGGATTCAGAGTAGGGGTTACAAAGGATTGGCAATCCCGTTGGTATGCTCCTCATACCACTTATGCAGAATTTACAATCCAGGATCAGAAACTCCGTGATTTTTTGAATAAAGAATTGAGCGAGGCTGGTGTGTCAAAGTTGCATATAGAGCGACAAGCGGCATCGACTGCAGTGACTATTTATACGTCTAAACCTGGTATTGTTATCGGTCGCCAAGGAGCAAACATAGAACAACTTCGAAATGCGTTGCAACTTCAGGTTGGTACTAGAGTGAACGTGAACGTCGAGGAGATTCGAGTTCCTGAGTTGGATGCGTATCTCGTTGCAAAGTCGGTGGCAATGTCGCTTGAACGGCGTGTAGCTTTTAGGCGTGCGATGAAACAGTCTGTTCAAAGAACGATGTCCAGAGGTGCGGTTGGCTGTAAGGTCAAAATTTCCGGACGTCTTGGTGGTGCAGAAATGTCCAGATCTGAACATGAAATGCAAGGGAGAATTCCTTTGCATACGATTCGCGCTGATATTGACTATGGATTCGCTGAGGCCAATACTTCATTTGGTGCGATTGGCGTCAAATGTTGGGTTAATAAGGGTGAAGTCGCATATGCGGACAACCCTCTTGTTCGAGCAGCCGAGCAGACTGGAGGCGAGTAATTTATGTTGATGCCTCGAAGAACTAAGTATCGGAAACAATTCAGGGGAAAAATGCGTGGAGCTGCTCAGACCGGTAATGCTGTGTCGTTTGGTGAGTATGGTTTACAAGCAAAAACTACAGCGTGGATAGATGCAAGGCAAATTGAGGCAGCCAGACGAGCAATAACTGGTGAACTCAGGCGTGGCGGTAAAGTCTGGATTAGAGTTTTTCCCGATAAGCCTGTATCGAAGAAACCAGTAGAGGTTCGAATGGGTAAGGGTAAGGGCGCAACAGATAGATGGGTAGCAGTTGTTAAGCGTGGCCGAGTTCTATTTGAAATATCAGGCGTTCCTGAGGAAGCAGCTAGAGAAGCTTTCCGCAAGGCTCATCATAAATTGCCAATCGATACGCGAGTCATAGCTCGAGATGAGGTTTACCAGTGAGTAGTCAAACTGACGAACTGAGAGCTTTGGAAGCTGAAGCTTTGGCAGCAGAGCTTGAGTCAGCTCATAGGGAGTTATTTAATCTTCGATTTCAGGCCAGTACCAATCAGTTAGGTGACATATCTGAAGTAAAAAAAGCAAAACGTCAAATAGCTCGAATCAAAACCTTGATTAGAGAGCACGAAATTAAGAATGAGAAGTCAGAGAGATAAGTCAAGAATTATCTACTGATCAGGAGAAAATAGATGGTTGAAGCGGTTGCAGGTCGAACGAGCACGGTATCGAAGAAACGAACACTCGTTGGTGTTGTTGTGTCTGACGTTAACGATAAAACAATTATTGTTTCAGTGGAGAGACGAGCGCCACACAGGTTATACAGGAAAGTTATTACCAAAACCAATCGCTATCACGCGCACGATGAAGAAAATCAAGCCACATTAGGGGACATTGTTCGAATTGTAGAGTCACGACCCATGTCAAGATTGAAGCGGTGGGCGTTAGCAGAGATTCTAGTTGGCAGAGATGTTGCTGAGGTAGAGGCAACTGAACTTGACTCATCTTTCGTTGACGAAGTTCAGAGATCTGCTGCACGTGCTAGTGCTGAAAGCCAGTTGGAAACGGAAGATCAAACCAGTGCACCATCGGAAGATCGGTCTGACAGCACAGAAGAGGATTTATCATGATTCAGCAGGAGAGTCGGGTTTCAGTTGCTGATAATACGGGAGCCCGGGAGTTACTCTGTATCCGTGTATTAGGCGGATCCAAGAGACGTTATGCAGGCATAGGTGACACAATTATTGCATCCGTCAAGGAAGCACAACCTAATTCAGGTGTTAGTAAAGGTGAGGTAGTTCGGGCGGTGATAGTTCGCACGAAGCATCCAATTCAGCGTGAAGATGGTCAGACAATTCGTTTTGATGACAACGCTGCTGCTCTTATAGTTGAGGGCGGTGCGCCTAGGGGTACGCGGCTTTTTGGTCCAGTTCCGTCTGAACTGCGAGCTCATGGTATGTCACGCTTGACCGCCCTCGCACCGGAGGTTATCTAATGGCATCAAGAATCCGTCGTAATGATCAGGTTGAGGTAATTTCAGGTAGTGACCGGGGAGTCCGCGGTGAAGTTCGAGAAGTAAATATATCTGAAAACAGAGCGATAGTAACCGGAGTTAATATCGTCAAGCGACACCAGAGGGCAACTGGACCTCAGAATCCTGGGGGCATTATCGAGCGTGAAGCTCCTATTGACTTGTCAAATCTTGCAGTCGTATGCAACGCCTGTGAATCAGGGGTTCGGGTTCGGTTTCAATTACTCGAGGATGGTCAAAAGTCGCGAGTATGTGTGAAGTGCGCGGAGGTGCTTGACTAATGACAACCTCAGTAAGAATACCGAGAATGCTTGAACAGTATCAAAAAGAGGTATTTCCTGTGCTGCAAAATGAATTTGGGTACAAGAATCCAATGCAGGTTCCGACCTTGAATAAGATTGCCGTAAATATTGGTCTAGGTGAGGCTGTAAATTCTTCAGGTGTTATCGAACACGCTACGGACGACCTTATGGCGATTACAGGTCAAAGACCATATGTACGAAGAGCTAAAGAATCGATCTCTAATTTCAAATTGAGAGAAGGAATGCCAATTGGTCTTTCAGTGACATTACGGCATACTCGAATGTGGGAGTTTTATGACAGATTAGTGAACTCTTCTATGCCTAGGATTAGAGACTTTCGCGGATGTTCTACTCGGGCATTTGATGGACGTGGGAACTATTCACTCGGTATAACTGAACAATTGATTTTTCCTGAACTAAGTTTTGAAGATGTTGATCGTGTGAGAGGCCTTCAGGTTAATTTTGTTACGACAGCAAAGACAGACGAAGAAGGCAGGCGCCTGCTTGACCTGCTTGGAATGCCATTCCAGCGAAGATAGACGTCGGAGAAAGTTAGGGATATTCAGATGCCAAAAGCCAGCAAAATTGCAAAGAATCAGCGAAGGCTTGTTTTGAGTGAACGATATAAAGAAAAGCGAGCGAGTCTTACTGCCGTTATTCGAGATCCAGATGCAAGTATGAAGGACAAAGACTCCGCATATGCTCAACTTTATAAAATGCCTCGTGATGGTTCGAAAACTCGTCACAGGAACAGGTGTCAGCTTACAGGACGACCTCGGGCATATATGCGTGAGTTTGGTGTTTCGCGGATAACATTTCGTGAATTGGCTGTTCAAGGCATGTTACCGGGCGTTAAGAAGTCATCGTGGTAAGGGAGTAATTTTATGTCAATGTCTGATCCTATCGCTGACATGTTCACGCGAATTCGTAATGCTGTTCGGGCAGAACATGCTGATGTGTTGATTCCGAAAAGTAGAACAAAACAGGCTATTGCTGACGTGCTCCGGGGAGAAGGTTTTATAACTGCCGTGGAAGAAGTGGCAGAAGAGTCTAGGAGTTATCTACGCCTGAAGTTATCTTATGGTGATGATAGGAAAGCGCTGTTGTCGAACATAAAGCGAATTTCTCGACCAGGGCTCAGAATTTATGTAGGTAATGGAGAGATTCCTCGAGTCTATGGTGGCCTTGGCATTTCGATTCTAAGTACTTCAAAAGGTGTTATGTCCGGTAAGGATGCCTGGAGAGCAAAAATTGGTGGGGAAGTACTTTGCTATGTCTGGTAGGGGTAGTTTATAAAGTAGAGTAAAACTAGTATTTGAGGTCGCTGTTTTAACACTTTGTGTTTCAGAAGAATGTTAGGGAATTGTTTTATATGTCACGAATCGGGATACTCCCAGTACCTATTCCATCCGGCGTCGAAGTTAGTTTTGACGGTGGAGTTTGCCGTGTGAAAGGCCCCAAAGGTGAGCTAGCTGAGAATATCCATTCATTAGTTACAGTAACAATTGAAGCAGATGCCGTTACTGTGTCAAGATCGAATAATCAAAAACTGGCACGATCTCTACATGGTCTAACACGAACTTTGATCGCAAATATGATTCATGGTGTCACCGAAGGTTATCGGAAGTCAGTTGAATTTATGGGCAGTGGTATCACGCCTGATTTACAGGGTAAAACTTTGATTATTGAGGCAGGATTTTCACATAAAGTGCCTATGGAACCACTTGAGGGTACGAGTTTTACTAGAGACGGAAACATAGTGCATGTGGATGGAATCAGTAAGCAGCAAGTCGGTCAGCAAGCGGCGTTGATTAGACGAGTGCGTCCGCCTTCTGGCTATCGGGCTCAAGGGATTAAATATACGGATGAGCAGCCAAAATACAAGGCTGGGAAGGCAAGAACCGCATAATGAAAGCAGCAGTTCGAACTAGAAGTGCCGCCCGCATACGTCGGCATACTCGTGTGCGTAAGCGCGTGAGTGGTGTAGGAGAGAGACCTCGTCTATCTGTTTTTAGATCAAATCGCTTTATCTATGCTCAATTGATTGATGACGATGCTGGAAAGACTTTGGTATCTGCTTCTGATCAAGGGGCATCTTTAGGGAGCAAGACAGATCGAGCGGCTCAAGTAGGTGGTGAGATAGCAGCGTTAGCAAAAGCTAAGGGAATCGATTCAGTAGTCTTTGATAGAGGCGGATATCGTTTTATAGGGCGTGTAAAGGCATTAGCGGAGGGAGCCCGTGAAGGTGGGCTTCAATTCTGATAGGTAAAATTAATTATGGTTCGTGAAAATAGTAGAGATGAACGCCGCCGGTCTGATGATGACGAAGGTAATGCGTTAATAGAGAAGGTTGTGTTTATAAATCGTGTGGCCACGGTGGTTAAAGGTGGCCGTAGATTCTCATTCACGGCAGTTGTTGTTATTGGTGACGGCGAAGGCAATGTTGGGTTTGGCATGGGGCGTGCTAACGAAGTGCCGGATGCAATTCGAAAAGGCGGCGTTATAGCGAAGCGGTCAATGAATAGCATTGCGATTAAGGCCGGAACTCTGGCCCATGAACTTGATTCAAACTTTAAGTCTAGTAGGGTAGTAATGTTGCCAGCTGCACCGGGTACAGGTGTTATAGCAGGAGCTGCTGTGAGAGCTGTCATGGAATGTACTGGTGTGACTGATGTATTGACAAAGGTGTACGGCTCGACAAATCCGATTAACGTCGTGACGGCAACAATTAATGGACTTAAATCACTTAGAGATCCAGAAGAAGTTCGTGCTAAACGACGTGAGTTCGCGCAGCAGAGTGCTGAAAAATAGTATTAGGTGCAGGGTGTGTTTTTATGTCTAATTTAAGAATTACTTATAAGAAATCTTCGATTGGATATCCATCAAATCAAAAGGCTACTGTTCGTGCACTGGGATTAAGAAAAATTAGGCAAACTGTTGAGCAGTCAGACAGTCCGCAAATTCGCGGAATGATCCACACCGTTCGACACCTGATTGAAGTTGAAGAGGTCGACTAGATGACTGAAGAAGTTAAATCAGAAGATCAGATCCACGCAAACATAAATCTGGCGCCACCAGATGGTGCCAGGCATTCTAAGAAACGAGTTGGTCGTGGTAAGGGTTCTGGGCAGGGAACCTATGCTGGGAAAGGACTAAAAGGTCAAAATGCCCGTTCTGGGGGTGGAGTTCGCCCAGGGTTTGAAGGTGGTCAGACACCTTTAGTCCGACGGTTGCCGAGAAAACGTGGGTTTCGTAATTTCAGTAGGGTAGAGTTTGAGGCTGTAAACATTGGTATGTTGCAGTCGCGATTTGAGCCAGGTGAAGTAGTCGACTCAAATTCATTGTTTAATCGGAACTTGATACGAGGAATTAAGTCTTCGTATAAAATTTTAGGTTCAGGCTCGTTGGACAAGTCATTAAGTGTTGATGCCCCTCGTATTTCACAAGGAGCCAAAGAGGCAATTGAGGCTGCAGGCGGTTCATATAATGAAACGTCACCGGCCGAAAAACGTGTTCGTAACCGCAAGCATCTTCGGAAGAGTTGATTCTTCCTAAAATTGTTTTGAAAGGATCCTTTCAGTGGCTATAGCGATGCCAGATTCGGGTAAAAGGGACTCGAGGGTCCCCGCACTCTTGCAAGCTGGAATTGCTGGGCTGTCGCAGCCAGATGTTCGGAACAAGATTTTTTTCACACTTGCAATGTTGATAATTTTTCGTTTTGTCGCGCATATTCCAGTGCCTGGTGTCGATGCAGACCGTTTGAGTGATACTTTTAGTGATAATGCCGTATTGGGCTTTTTAAACATATTTTCTGGGGGGGCACTACAGAATCTATCTGTTGCCGCCTTAGGTGTTTATCCCTTTATTACAGCCAGTATTATCATGCAGTTAGCCACACCGATCATTCCAAGACTGAGAGAAATACAGTCTGAAGGTGAGGCTGGTCGGCAAAAAATACAAGCATATACACATTGGCTTTGTGTGCCACTGGCTTTGTTCCAGGGATATGCTCAGCTACAAATTATTTCCTCTCTGGGGGGGTATGACGGTCTTGGTTTTGATCTGACAGGTGTTGCTACGCTTTTGTCTTTAGTGGCAGGTACGATGTTTTTAGTTTGGCTGGGCGAACTGATTTCGGAGCAAGGAATTGGTAACGGTATTTCACTAATTATTTTGGGTGGAATCGTCGCAAGCTTTCCGTCCTTGCTTACGGGTGGACTGCTTGGAGGCGCATCAGGAGCAGTTGGAAGCATTCTACTGCTTGCGATTGTCGCATTGGCTATCGTTGCGTTGATTGTTTTGTTTCAGGAGGCTCAACGAAGAATACCGGTACAATATGCCCGGTCTCAGTTTCGAGGCGGTCGAATGTACCGGCAACAATCTCAGAGTTATATTCCGTTGCGTGTTAACAGTGCTGGGATGATTCCGTTAATTTTCGCTACGTCAATTATGATTTTCCCGCCTGTATTTTCTCAATTTATAGCTGAAACTGCGGATGTGTCTTGGATCAGATCGACAGCTTCATGGTTTCAAGTTTATTTATCTCCTACTGGTGTTCTCTATTGGGTTGGGACTTTTACCTTGGTAGTATTATTTGCGTTCTTTTATACTATGGTTATGTTTCAGCAGCAGAACTTGGCCGAGAATCTCCAGCAGCAAGGCGGTTTTATAGCTGGTATTCGGCCAGGAAAGCCAACTCAAGAATATATAACTCGTGTTTTAGTACGAATCACTTGGGGCGGAGCCCTTTTTCTTGGTTTCATAGCAATTATTCCGTTTTTAGCCACTGGCCTAACGAATGTAAATCAGCTGCAGATTAGCGCTGCGGGTTTGCTGATTGTCGTCGGTGTAGTAATTGATACCATGCGCCAAATTGAAGCTCAAATGGTGCAGCGAAATTACGAAGGGTTTGTTTCGTAATGGTTTATTGTGTTTTATTGGGTCTACCTGGCGCGGGTAAGGGCACTCAGGCATCAAATATTGCGGCAGATAGAGCTATTTTGCATATTTCTACTGGTGATATGTTTCGTGAGGCGTCTGCTAATGGAACATCGTTGGGGCTTGAAGCGCAGGGGTATATGTCTAGAGGTGAGCTTGTGCCAGATGATGTGACTATTGGCATGCTTCTTGAAAGAATTGAACAAAAGGATGCCGCATCTGGGTTCATGCTTGATGGTTTTCCGCGGACGATTAAGCAGGCAGAGGCATTGGATGTCGCATTAAAATCTCACAATAAGCAAATTGATGTAGTGCCTTATATCAAGGTTCCGGAAGATTTGCTTATGGCACGTCTGACAGGGAGATGGAGTTGTCCAGATTGTTCTGAGATATATCATACGATAACGAAGGCACCCGAAATTGATGAAATCTGTGACACGTGTGCGGGTCAGTTGGTCCAGCGATCGGACGATCAGCCCGACACCGTAAAAACGAGACTAGACACTAACAGAGAATGGACTGAAACCCTGGCAACGTACTATGAAAATCAGAACAAATTGAGGTCAGTAGATGGTACTGGAGATCCGACTGTGATTACTGAGCGAATAATATCCGTCTTAGATGAAATTTCGTAACGTGCCAGTATTGCTAATGACTGTTTCGCCAAGGCAGGGTATTATTATCAGTCTGGTCTCAGCTACTAGATTTTTTGAGGCGGGTTAAGAGCTTAGCTATGCCTGTCAACATAAAGTCTCAGGATGAGATCGATATCATGCGCACAGCCGGTGGTATCAATGCTGAGGTTCGTGAAATCTTAAAGGAGTCTATTGCTCCTGGGATTACAGGAATCGATCTTGATCGAATAGCTAAAGATGCTATTTCTGATAGAGGTGGACTACCAACTTTCGTTGGATACAGTCCGTGGGGGAAACCAGCGTATCCAGGCGCTATATGTTTCTCAGTTAATGAGGTACTCGTGCACGGTATTCCGAATTCACGAGTGTTGGCGGAAGGCGACATTGTGAGTATTGACTTAGGTGTGACATATCAGGGATATGTATCGGATGCTGCTTTCACTGCTGGTGTGGGTGTAATTTCGGATGATGCACAAAGACTTTTGGCCGTTACTGCCGCATCCTTGGATGCAGGAATTAATGTTTCTTTAGCGGGAAACAGGATTGGTGACATAGGGAGTGCGATCGGCGCTTTCGGTGAAAATGCAAACATGGCGATTATAAAGGGATATGGCGGCCATGGAGTGGGTAGGGAAATGCATGAAGATCCGCATATACCGAACCACGGAAAGCCTGGTACTGGCCTACAGCTGAAAGAAGGCATGGTGTTGGCGCTTGAACCCATGTTTGCGTTGGGCGATGAGGATACGCACGAGTTGAACGATCATTGGTCGGTGGCTATGTCCGATGGTTCTTTATCGGCACATTTTGAGCACACGATAGCGATACGCGCGAACGGACCGGAGGTTTTAACCAGTGTTTAACTGGTTATTTTTATATGGCTAAGTCATCAAAGAAAAAACAACCTGCTCGTAGCGAGACTGAAAAACCAGAGAAGAAGAAAGAAGTTATCGAGGTTGAAGGGATCGTTAAAACGGCGCTTCCGAACGCGATGTTTGAGGTAGAGCTGCCAAATGAGCATAAGGTATTGGCAGGGATTTCAGGCAGAATGCGAATGAATTATATACGCATCTTGTTGGGTGATCGGGTCTTAGTCGAACTTAGCCCGTATGACCTTACACGTGGAAGAATTACCTATCGATTTAGGTGAGTTGGTAAGTCAGAGTTTGTGAAGGAATTAGAGATATGAAAGTCAGTGCTTCGGTAAAAAAACGCTGTAATAAGTGCCAGATTATTAAGCGGCGGGGTCGGATTAGAGTTATTTGTGAGACAAAGCGTCATAAACAGCGCCAAGGTTAATGTAAAAAGATTGGTCTAGGAGATTTAGAATGGCCCGTATTGCTGGAGTAGATTTGCCACGAGAGAAGCAAATAATGTTTGCGCTACCATATATATTTGGAATTGGGCGCCCCACGGCGAAGTTGATTTGTTCGCAGGCAAATATTGCGCCTGATAAAGTCGTATCTGCGCTTGATGATGAAGAAATAGCGCGACTCAGATCTATTATTGATAATAACGATGATTTCGAGGGCGGTCTCAGGCGGACTGTAAGATCTAATATTCAAAGGCTAATTGAAATTAATTCGTATAGGGGCACGAGACACAGGCGTGGTCTTCCTGTAAGAGGTCAGCGAACTAAAACTAACGCGAGAACACGACGTGGCGCGAGACGAGCTATCGCTGGCAAGCGTCAAGTTACTAAATAGATATACAACTAAGGGATATGAGGAGACATCTAAATGGGACGAACTAGACGTGGTAGAGCCCGCCGGAGGGAAAAGAGAACGGTTCCTGTTGGGCGTGCATACATTCATTCAACTTTTAATAACACAATTAT
>CAJXBM010000044.1:0-13586 GCA_913051185.1 uncultured Chloroflexota bacterium
ATCCCTGAGCTATTGCGTCGGATTGAACGTCTCCGTCGTAATTCTTACATGCCCATACCAACCCACCTGAACTCTTCATGACCTGGGCGACCACATCATCAATTAGCCGGTGCTCATATTCGATACCAGCAGCCTCAAAGTCAGCTTTAAAGGATCTTTCGTATTCATCTTGAAATAAGTCACGAAATCTACCGTCATAGCGTTTCAGGATAGTGTTTTTTGTCGATAGCCAGAGTGGAAATCTTCGCTCTAATGCATATCGCATGCAAGCTCGAGCGAATCCTCTAATTGATTCGTCGGTATTGTACATTCCCATGGTAATTCCACTGGAATCAAATTGATTTACCTCCTGAATAATTGGTTCCCCGCCATCAGCTGGTTCAAATGTCATGGTCACCTTACCTGGACCTGGTATCAGAAAATCGGTAGCTCGGTATTGATCCCCGTGCGCATGTCGACCAACAATAATCGGTTGCTCCCAGTTTGGTACGATCCTTGGGATGTTAGAACATATGACTGGCTCTCTGAAAACGGTGCCGTCTAGGATATTTCTAATGGTTCCGTTCGGAGATCTCCACATTTCTTTTAAACCAAACTCTTCGACTCGATCTTCATCAGCCGTAATAGTCGCGCATTTCACACCAACGCCGTGTCGCTTAATTGCATTCGCAGAGTCAATCGTAATTTGATCGTCTGTTTCATCCCTTTTTTCGATGCTGAGGTCATAATATTCCAAATTCACATCCAGATACGGAAGGATTAATTTCTCGCGAATGAATCCCCACATGATCCTGGCCATCTCATCACCATCGAGCTCAACTACTGGATTTTTTACGGGAATTTTTGACATGTGATTGTTCCTCTATGCTGAAATGTTGTTTATTTTGTATGACACACTCTCGGTGATTGAAACAAAATATTTCTTATGACCAAACCTCAAAAGTATAACGCTAGGTTATTTTATCTTGTTGTATTTAGTTCTGATCGCTCGGGCCAGAGTAATTATAGGGGGATATTTCCATGTTTTTTTGCTAATCCCTTTTCCGATTTAGTTGCAAGTACACGAAGAGCTTGAGCAATTTTTAATCGGCTTTCTCGAGGATCGATGACATCATCGATATATCCTCGCCCAGCAGCTATGTACGGGTGCTCTAATTTGTCCTTATATTGTTGAACCAATTCAGCCCGTGTTTCCTCTTCATTGTCAGCGTTTGCTAATTCGCGTCGGTTAATTATATTGACGGCTTGAGTGCCGGCCATAACTGCAATTGCTGATCCGGCCCATGCGAAATTAATATCCGCACCGAGATGCTTCGATCCCATAGCATCGTATGCACCACCAAAGCCCTTTCTAAGAATAAGAGTCACTTTTGGGACTGTTGCCGCAGCATACGCGTAAACCAGTTTCGCTCCATGTCCAATTATTCCGCCGTATTCTTGCGATACACCTGGTAGGTATCCTGGCACATCAACCAACGTAACAACTGGGAGATTAAATGAATCGCAAAATTGAACAAAACGAGCAGCTTTTCTGGATGAATCGATATCAAGAACCCCGGCCAAATAGAGCGGTTGATTGCCAACTATTCCAACTGCTCCGCCTTCAATTCGAGCAAACCCAACTACGATGTTTGGTGCGAAGCGCTCATGTGTCTCGAGAAAACTTGACTCGTCTACAATCCGTTCAATAACGTCTCGGATGTCGTAAGGTTTATCAGCATCTTCCGGAACAATATCTCTTATGTCATTGAGATCTCGGTCGATTGGGTCGGTACTTAACTCGACCGGTGTATCGTCAAGATTGTTCGAGGGGAGATAGGAAAGTAAGGTACGAACATCAAGAATTAAATCTTCTTCAGTTGCCGCGGAAAAGTGAGCTACTCCGCTTTTTGCCGTATGAGAGCTTGCACCCCCAAGCTCTTCTGCGGTTGTTTCCTCGCCGGTCGCCGCTAGCACAACATCTGGACCAGTCAGGAACATATAAGAGTTTTCCTCCACCATGAATATAAAATCTGTCAAGGCCGGCGAGTAAACTGCTCCTCCAGCACAAGGCCCGGCAATTATCGAAATCTGGGGGATCACTCCGCTTGCCTGCACATTTCGATAGAAAATATCACCATATCCAGCTAATCCCGAAACACCTTCTTGTATTCTGGCTCCAGCACCATCATTTACTCCGATGATTGGAACACCTGTTTTGGTTGCTAGATCCATGATTTTGCAAATTTTTGCTCCCATCACTTCCCCCAGCGATCCTCCGAAGACTGTGAAGTCTTGGGAAAATACTGCTACAGATCTGCCGTCAATTTGGCCCCAACCCGTGACTACTGCATCGCCATAAAATGGTTGTCCCTCAATGTTGTTGTCTACGGCCAGAGAATCAACCTCAACGAATGACCCAGGATCGAGAAGTAAATCCAGACGTTCTCTGGCGGTGAGTTTGCCGGTTTCATGCTGCTTATCAATTCGATCCTGTCCACCGCCAAGATGAGCGCTCGCTTTTATTTCATTTAAACGGTCGAGACTGTTTTTACTCACGAGCAATTCCCTTCGAAGTATCAATTACTTTAATATAGAGCTTTTTATTAACTATGAAGAGTATCTCGGAGAACTTGCCAGACCGCTACTACCTTGATCGGTTTCGTCAGAGAATTTATAAATACACAGCCTATTTTGGCACGTTCAGTGCCTGACCTATGAATATTGTTGCAAGATCAACTCCAGGATTAAGATTCTGAAGTTCATCAAATGTTATTCCAAAGGTTTCCGCTATGAGGATGGCCGCATCACCAGGTTCAACGAGGTACAAAATAGTGGTTTGACTGGCAACAGCAGTCGGTGATGCGGGGACAGAGGTTGCGGTTGGTGATGCAGGCACTTGTGTGTTTGCTGTTGGCGCATTGGACGACTCAATGGTCAAAATTTGTCCAACAAAAATATTGTCATCTGTTTGCTCTGGATTTAATCTGCGAATATCCGCGATTGTGATATTGAATCTTTCAGCAATCCCGCTGAGAGTATCACCGGACTTCACCTGGTAGCTGGTGGTCAAGAGTTCTCCCGATTCCAAGGTAGGAGTGGGAGATGTTTGGGTTTCCGGAACTTTAGTGTTTACAGCTGATATCAAGGGAGAGCTAAAAGGAGTTGCTGTTGCTGCAGTCGGCGCGGACGAAGTGTATACGGGAAATTCCGTGCCTGTAGCTTTTGATTTTTCAGAATCCTGAGGCCCTAGTAGTGAGCACCCGCTGATAATTATTAGTGACGGTAATAGGGCGACACAGGCAATTATCAAACTAGGTTTGATGCTCGAAACGAACAACATTATCCTTGCCTAACTTACCGCCTGCTTGTAATACTACTACTGTCAGTCGATCTGAACCTGATTCTACTTAAGGAGTCGAGATCGAATACGTGAAAAGAGTCGCCTGATCTTGGATGGTTGCTGGAATTTTATTGATTTTCCTCGCCAGTTTTGTTCAACAACACTGGTTGGGCGACTCCCAAAGACCAGCATTCCAAACGCTGCGATGAGGAAGGCAAGGCCCAATGGCACCCCCCAAATTGCAAACGGGATGATTCTCCTTAGGAAAAAACTGGCAAGAATTAGGATTGACGCAAGCACAGCTAGGTTGGAAACGGTAATCTTTGCAATTAGGTTTGATGTGGGTCTGATTATTGGCTGGAAAAATTCAACCGATCGCTGACTGAGTTCGCGGAATTTTTTAAGGCTAGGCGACTCGCTTTGCTCCTGTGGAAAATTGTCTAATTTCCCCAGTAGATCGTTAATCTCATCTTCAATATTCGGTTTATCGTTATTTTTTGCCATGTATCACGCCTCTTCATCTAGAAGTCTAACTATTTTTTTCATTAAAACTGCGAAAGGAACGGATATCTGTTGTCATGATAATGTCGAATATCAGTAACTCCTTGCAGCACCATTGCTACTCGCTCCACTCCCATACCTGCAGCAAATCCACTGTATACATCAGGATCATAGCCCGCTTCAGCGATTATTTCTGGGTGAACCATTCCCGCACCTAATAATTCTAACCAGCCTGAGCCACGGCAAATGCCACATGTCTTATCGGAACCGTCACAGTCAAAACAATCAATTGCTACTTCAACACCTGGCTCTACGAAAGGAAAGTAAGAATGCCGCATCATTATTTTACGGTCAGCGCCAAACATTTGGCGTGCCCATTCTTGTAGTGTGCCCTTTAGATTGGCCAGAGTTATACCTCGGTCAATGGCCAACAATTCAACTTGCTCAAGCATCCATTCATGAGTTGCATCGGTCGCTTCGTATCGATAGCATCGTCCTGGAACGGCAATTCGTATAGGTGGTTCTGGATGTGATTCCATATACCTAATTTGCATAGGGCTAGTATGGGTCCGGAGAAGTATCTTTTCTTCAAGATGAGAGCCATCTAACCAAAATGTATCCCACATATCTCTAGCTGGATGGTCTGGTGGAATTCGTAGTTTGCCAAAGTTATAACTGTCGGCTTCGACTTCCGGTCCTTCTATGGTCGTGAAGCCTAATCTTGTGAATACATCAAGTATCTGTCTTCGCACTTGGGTAATAGGGTGAAGAGCCCCACGGATGGGAAGGTGTCCGGGGAGAGATACATCAATTCCCACGGTATCCGCGGGTACATTCTTTAGCTCTAATACTCTATTTTCATAAGCATTTTCAAGGTCGGCACGTTCTTGGTTGGCGATTTGTCCAAATTCTTTGCGAATTTCCTTGGGTAAATTGCCGATACCTTTCATGAGGTTAGTGAGTAGACCTTGCCGCCCCAATATTTCAAGACGCCAAACTTCTAAATCATCAATATTCGCTAATGAACTCAGTCGAAGTCTTGCTTGATCTGTTGTAGTCTTTAATTCTGTAATGGAATTATGTTTGGACATGTTATTAGTTTAAATCAACCTTCAGCTAATAGCATATTCCAGTGTAAAGTGTCATTCTAAGCAATTGAGAGGGACTGCAAATGAGAGGATATGTTTTGGTAGGGACGGACGTCGGCGCAGCACGTGGCGTCACGAAAGGTCTAGAGCGGATTGAAACTGAGCATTGTAAAATACTTTCGGTCGATACTGTGACAGGTCAGTATGACGTCATTGTGCAGTTGGAGGCCGCATCCCTAGATGAGCTAGGTAGAGCTATTACCGAAGATGTCGCCACTATTAACGGAGTTGTGAGTACGCTTACCTGTCTAGTTGTGAATTTGAGCTGAGGCTAAAATTTATAATGTTATGGCGCTGAATCCGCAGTCTAAACGGTAAGTTATACAAGTCATGACCGACATTAAAGCTCTTACCCAATCATTTAATTCAGGCGAGCTGGTGAGGCCAGATTCTGAGCCCGGCCTTACTGATCTTATGGCAAGTATGGTGGACTTAATCGGAGTTAGTACTCTTGTCCGTGAGAATAATTTTATCGATCTTGGGTCGAGCGCGGACCATGTAGTTTTTGTTCTTGCCGATGGGCTAGGATCGGAAATATTGAACCGATATGCTCCCAATGGCGGTTGGCTCAAATCTCATCTAAAGCGTGACCTTTTGACTGTTTTTCCCTCTACTACGCCGGTGGGAATTACTACCGTAGTAACAGCGGTTCCGCCAATAACGCACGGTATTAATGGTTGGTGGGTGTGGCTTAATTCGGTTAATGCGCCCGTGACGGTGTTTCATAATGAACTTGCCGAGACGCGCGAGTCCCTAACGGAATTCTATGGAGCTGCAGAAGAACTATATTCATGGGAATCGATCTTTGAAACTTCGAATAAAAATGTTTCTTATCTACTTCCATCTGACATTGTGAATAGTCAATTTTCCCATCATGCGTTCCCAAATGGAGAGAGAATCGGATACGAAGATATTAAAAAGGTACCAGAATTAATCAGACAGATTGTAGAGCGTGAGCGAGTGAATGGCTTTACTTACTTTTACACGACTTATCCGGATTCGCTATCTCATAAGAAAGGTTTATCTCATGAGGTTGAGAGATCGATAATCGAGCTTGACGAGCAGCTCGAGAAGATTCATTCGAATCTCGAGTCACTGGGTATAAATTGCAAGATTATACTTACAGCCGACCACGGTCATTTGGAAATCAATCCACACCTCTCATTAGATGCTGAATCAGATCTAAGTCATCTTCTTCGTGAACCCCCTTTCGGTGATATGCGTGTGCATTATTGGAAGGTGATCCCAGGAGCTGAACAAACTTTTATTTCATTATTTCAGGCTGTTTATGGTGAGTGGTTTTTTATAATTAGCTCAAGGGAGGCGATTGAGATGGGCCTATTTGGGTCGACTGATTCTGTGAATACTTCAAGGTTTAATATTGGTAACTTTGTATCGATAGCAAAAGGGTCAGCTGCGCTGCGCTTTTCTGGATTCCCCGGTCATCGTAGTTTTTTGAAAATGAAATCGCACCATAGTGGTCTTACCCCAGCGGAAATGAGAATTCCTCTAGTGATCGCCGACATTTAGTGGCTGGAGCGCGCTTTTTCGGTGCGCAACAGGTAACTAACGGGTAACTTGGGTGTAAGACTTGAAGACCAAATCTTACCTATCTGACTAATTGTTTATGTTGGCATCTTGGTCGACTGAACAGTTGTGTTTTAGCACATATTATGTGCGCATGATTGCGCCAGTCTCATTTTCTAACTTCGTCAGCAAACGGGACAATAACTTACTCACTTCCTTACTGGTAAGGGTTTTATTGGGAGCTTGCCAGTCTATTCGGACAGAAATAGATTTTTGGTTTGCATCAAAAGGTGCACCACGGTAAAGATTGAAAATAGACGCGTTGGTAACGAGTGGCGATTCAGTGATTATCTCAATTATCTGGCCAGCCGACTGGGATTCGTCTACTATGAGCGATATGTCTTGCTGTAGTGACGGAGTGCTCGCTGGCATCTTAATCGCAGTTTTTTTGCTTGCTGCGTCTAGAATAATGGATAAATCAAATTCAAATAAAGTAACAGGGAGGTCGATTCCAAATTCGGACAGTAGTTGTGAATCCATCTCACCGATTACGCCGCTTACGAGCTCTTGAGATTTTATGATTGAAGATTGATTTGTCATCCCGAATTTTAGCTCAGTCATAGTCAACTCAGATTGAGTTTCATAGACATTTTTTAAACGTAAAACACTGAGCGCCGAATCAACCAAACCTTTTGCATCGAAGAAATTCAAATTTTTAGCTGTAGCTTGATTCCATCTATCTGTCTGATAGCCAGCAACGGCGCCACAAAGCATCTCTTTTTCGGCAGGCAGGGAATCGCTGCTTGGGCTGAATACCCGAGCGACCTCAAAAATAGCGATTTGCTTTGTACCGTCTTTAATTTGCTTGGCAACGGTTTCCAGAATTGAGTGTCGAAGCGATGTTCGGAGAACTGATCGTTCAAGAGATAAGGGATTTTGGAGAGCAACAGGGGGATTTGCGTCAATCACATGCAGCGGCATGATTTTGGCGAGTTGTTCTCTCGTCGTGAGCGAATAAGATATTACTTCTTGGCATCCGGCCTGAACAAATGCGTCCACCACTCTATCTCTTGCCTTGATTGTATTTGGCTCCCAGAGAGGTATCGGTGCCACTATTGGTTCGGCTGGCAATTTATCGTAGCCAACCAGTCGGACAATGTCCTCAGCGACATCTTCGATAAGGGAAATGTCAGTTCGCCAGGTGGGTGGAGTTACAGAGTAAAGTCCATCACTTTGCCTAAACTCATACTCTAGGGCTCTCAAAATCTCGGATATTTCCTCATTCGCGAGTGGCATGCCGAGAATTGATTCAATTTTGCTTGATGGAAAGGTAATAGTAGGCGAGGTGAAAGGTTGTGGGTAAAGATCTGAGAAAGCGCTGGCCTGTAATCCTCCAAAATGTTCAGTGTATATTTGTACGGCACGCTGGATGGCCAGTTCAGCTAATTCCGGAGAAAGGCCACGCTCAAATCTGCGAGATGCTTCGGAGTGCAAGTTGAACGCTTGTGCCGTCCGACGAATACGGATCGGATTAAAATTAGCGGCTTCAAGGAATATGGTATGTGTGTCCTCGCTTACTTCTGTGTCCAGTCCTCCCATCACACCAGCCAACGCGATTGGCTTAGAACCATCAGAAATCACTAGAGATTCAGGAGAAAGTGACCTGTCTACTGAGTCTATAGTGGTGATTGTTTCACTTGAAGCCGAGGCTCTCACTTCAACTCGATTTGTTAGTTTATCGAAGTCAAACGCATGTAATGGTTGGCCTAATTCAAGCATTACGTAATTCGTGACATCAACAATTGAATTGATAGGTCGCATTCCTGCCGCTTGGATCCGTTCTTGTATCCATCGAGGAGATGCAGAGGTACTAAGATTTGTAATTACAATGCCAGTGTAACGTCGGCACTCGAGTTCATCTGCTATGAGTGTTTCAGGAGCTTTAGCAGTTTCTTTATCAATCTTCAAGTCACTCACGGCAGGGCTAATCAAATCAACCTTGAGGATCGCCGCTAATTCACGTGCGATACCAACCATTGACATCATATCTGGCCGATTTGGCCATACATGGACATCTAGTATTACATCTCCGAGATAGTCAATTAATTTTGTGCCGACTGGAGCATTTTCATCCAACACAAGGATTCCATCGTGCGAGTCAGATAAACCCAACTCTGCCTCCGAAAGAATCATTCCGGAACTTTCGACTCCTCGAATTTTTGCTCGTTTTAGCTTGACAGCATGTCCCGTCTGGGCGTTCTTGACTGTAGCGCCAGCTTGCGCAAACGCGATTCGCTGACCTCGGTCCAAGTTTGGAGCTCCACAAACAACTGTTATCGGTTCGCTGCCACCGTAATCCACACTTGCCAGACGAAGCTTGTCTGCGTCTGGATGAGGGAAGACATCGTTGACATGACCAACCTGAATTAAATCATCCCAGTCGCTACCTTGATATTCGATACCTTCAACTTCAGCCGAGGCACTCGTCAACAGTTCCGCGAGCTTTGGCACATCCAGTTCCGTTGGAAGATCCAGATATTCACGCAGCCATTTTAACGAAACGAGCATTATTATTCCTGATTAGTACAGAGTGCTTAGTCTTGATATATCCGATTTGGCAAAGCATCTTCTATTTGTTGCTTCAGCTTATGTGCTTCTTCTTTTTGATGCCACGGAAATATAAAGTCTCGCTGAGCTGGACCGTTTGATTCAATTACATCCAGCGTTAATCTGCCAAATGGCCACCTTTTAGGATCTATGACACTTACACCTCGAATCATTGAAAGATCAAACTGTTCTTCCTGTGATCCGATGCGCGTTTTTCTAAGAATGCGAGAGGTGGCCATACCAATCAGACCAGCTCCTAATATGGGAATTCCAATAAATATTACGGTTAGGAAAAGACCCAAAATCATGCTTGTACTGGACAACCATAAAACGCGGTTTGCTAGAATCTCACCAACAGAAACAACTCGCCCATCAAAATGGACTACGCCATCTCTCGTATTAATTGAGAATCTAGATCTTTTATTAAAGTCCATCAACGAAATTATAATCCTTTTGTGATAAATCTGAATTATTCTTCAGCTGATCGGATTGATTCTATCATCAGGCCCTATGCCAGTTCAATTTTTTTGTCAGGGGCTCTCGCTCTTCACGCCATTCTTCCGGCACCTCGTCGGGCTTGGGATAACCGACACGAATTATGCCTATTATCTCGTCATCTTCTGATATTTTTAGAAAGTTTTTTGTTCTTTCATCTCTTGCTAACTTTCCGGTTGCCCAAAATGTAGCTAAGCCTTCTTCATGGGCCGCGAGCAGTAAATTTTGAATTGCGGCGCCGCCAGCGGCTATTTCTTCAACATAATTGCTTTTACGATCACGGAGCTTTGGAATACTCACGAGTATAACTACCGGATACTGCATCATCTTGGCGGTACGGCGATCACGAATTTCAGTTTTTATAGCCTCATCGATATCATCGGGAAGCTCATGTAGGTGTATCTGTGCGTCTAATTCAGCAAGTTTGAGCAATCCTTTGCCTTCAAACACGTCAAATCTCCATGCTTGATTCATGTGATGGGTAGGGGCCCAGGTGGCACCCTCAATAATCTTTTCTATCAAATCAGGATCAGGGTGACGTATCTTGGTGAAAGACTTATTGCTTCTTCGTTCATGTATTGCTTTAGATACGTTCACTTCAGTCTGACCCAACGAGTTCTCGTCGCTCTGAAAAACGGGTTATGCAGCTTTGTTTTCCAGCGCATCTCTTGCTTGTTCACAAATAGTTGTAAACGCTGTTGGATCTACAATAGCTAATTCCGAAAGTGATTTTCGATCAAGATCAATTCCTGCTAGCGATAATCCATTGATTAATCGGCCATACGTCAGACCATTTTCTCTGGCGGCCGCGTTAATACGTACAATCCATAGTCGTCGAAAGTCTCGTCTTCGCTCACGGCGATGATCGGTCGCGTATCGTAGTGAGTGAATCATGCTTTGATGGGCAACTTTATAATTTGTGCGCCTCTTACCTCGATGCCCCTTTGTATAGAGCATCACTTTTTTGTGACGTCGTCGTGTTTGTACCCGTGAACGTACTCTTGGCATCTTTAAGTCCTTATTATTTGATTACTTCTTCTACTAATACTGCTAAGCGTATGGGAGATTCTTTCGAATCGCTCTAGCTACAGTCGCATGTGCTCCCACATCGCTCAAGTTTTGATAAAGCTTTGATCTTGACCGCTTGTTTCTTTTCGGGTTGCGGGTTCGGAGTATTAATTTACCGCTTCCGGTGATACGGACTCGCTTTGCGGTTCCTTTATGTGTCTTCATTTTCGGCACGATAAATGCTCCATTCCACAATATCGTTTAGTTATTTATAACTCTTCGGTCACAACAGGCTCAGCTTTTTTCTCGACTGAGGTTTTTCGATTTGGGTCGAGTGTCATAGTCATGAACCGACCTTCCATTCCTGCTTTTCTCTCTTGTTCTGCTACATCCTCTACTTGCTCATAAAACCATTTCAAGAGCTCTTCGCCCACTTCAGGGTGCGTAATTTCTCTTGCCCTAAATATGACTGAGACTTTAACTTTATCGCCTCCGGCCAGTAATTTTCTAGCAGTGCGAACTTTGAAATCCTTGTCGTGTTGGCCTATTTTTACTCTCATTCGTACTTCTCGAAGTTCAACGGTTTTTGAACCCTTACGGGCTTCGCGCTCTTTTTTACTCTGTGCGTATTTCCATTTTCCGTAATTCATTATTTTCACTACGGGTGGATCAGCAGCAGGAGCAATCTCCACAAGATCGAGATCAGCATTATCCGCTAAATCTTGAGCCTCATCCACCGACATGATACCGAGCTGTTCTTCTTCTCGAACTACTCGCACATTTGATGCACGAATCTCCTCATTGATACGAAGTTCTTTGGCTATAAGTTGCCTCCTAGCAAATAATTTCTGAACGAATCTACTAAATCATTCGTAATACGTATTGATTATGTATTTCGACAGACGCTTATTCTATCATTTCATAGCAGTTAGGGAAGGTCTTCGTCCTCTGAAACTTCGTAATCAAGAATCAGATCGCCTTTTTCTGCTCTCGCGCCGGCAGCCAAGTGTATTTCAGTAATAGTTCCATTTGTCGGGGCTTTTATTTCATTTTGCATTTTCATAGCCTCGATCACTGCGACCGTATCACCATTTTTGACCAAATCACCTGGACTTACGCGTATTTCAGTTAGTATTCCGGCTAGCGGCACCGAGATTTTACCAGGAGGATCTTCAGACCCACCGCTGGACCTTGATTTTCGGGCAGACTGCGTATTCGTAACCTGGAATTGCTTATTATTATGTGAGATCCGCCAACCTTCAGCTTCGGGTACAACGTAACCGAGCCAGTTACCTTCACTTTGGAATATGGACATCAGCCCCGGTAATCCAGAGGTTGTGACATCAATCTCAAATGGCTCGCCATCATCGATGGTCACGAATACGCTTTCGTCACCAATTTCTAATTGAACTATGTAATTGACATTGTCAATTGTTAGCGGATACCGCGACGCCATCCTGATTCTCCACTCGATATTGCAATTCCCTGTGTGCTGTTTTTTCGTGCCGTGGCGGTCCATTTGGACACTCGGCTAACGGACGTGGTTTGTCCGGCTGTATTTTTGGATTTCATTAAACTTGCTATTGCTGCCGCTGCTAGCGCCAGCTTAACCTCGTCTTCTGTTTTTGTCTCTTCAGGCATACTGAAGTTGTTTTCTAACCAATTAGTGTATATGTCACCGTTTTGAAAATCTTGATTATCCATTAGTTCACGATGGAACGGAATATTGGTTTGTGGCCCGGATATAACCAAGTCTTGAAGAGCTCTTTGCATTCGCTGAATTGCGAGATCTCGCGTTTCTGCCCATACGATTAATTTACCAAGTAGAGAATCATAAAAGACTGGAACATCTAGCCCCGAAAAAAGCATGGAGTCAAATCTGACACCAGGGCCGTTAGGATATTCAACGTAATCAATTAAGCCAAGGGACGGGCGGAAGTTTTCATATGGATCTTCGCCATTGATTCTGCATTCGATAGCCCAGCCAACTGGCCCAGAGTCAACCAGACCGTCCTCGACTGTACCTCCAGCTGCAACTGCAATTTGGAGTGCGACCAAATCGACGCCACCATAGACCAGCTCAGTTACAGGATGTTCAACCTGCAGCCGAGCATTGACTTCTAGAAAATAAAATTCTCCATTATTGTCCATAAGGAATTCCACGGTTCCAGCATTTTGATAACCGCTGCCTTTTGCAGCGGCGATAGCTGCATCGCAAAGTTTTTCTCGAATGGCCGGAGTCACAGCTATCGACGGCGCCTCTTCAAGTACCTTCTGATTGCGTCGTTGAACAGAACATTCGCGTTCGCCGAAGGCAGACACGTTACCGTGCGAATCTGCGACGATTTGTACTTCTATGTGCCGGGCCGGTGAAACGAATCGCTCAAAAAATATCGTGGCATTGCCAAACGAGCTCGATGCTTCAGAAGAGGCTAATCGCATCGCATTTTCTAAATCTTCGGCTTTCTCGACAAGTCTAATACCCCGTCCACCGCCACCTGCCGATGCCTTGACTAGAAGTGGAAAGCCAACACGATCTGCCGCCGATGCGGCCGCAGCCAAATCAGCAGGATCTACGTCATTTGCTCCAGGAACTATAGGAACATTGGCGTCTTCCATAATTTTTCTCGCGGAAACCTTATCTCCAAGATTTTTCATAGCATCACCAGACGGGCCAATAAATGTGACATTGGCGTCAGCACATGCATTTGCGAAATCAGCGTTTTCTGACAAAAACCCATAACCTGGGTGTATGGCGTCGGCACCTGAATCTTGAGCGGCACGTATGATTTTTTCGATATTCAGATATGATACCGTTCGACTCTCAGATATGATCGTATTTCATGACACTTCTCTCGATTCGCGGAAATGTTCACTTTTGAGAGTTCGCAGTGCACCAAACAACTCTGAAACCACGCACCCACACAATTTCTGGCTTTTGCACATCTCTGTTTCAAAACCGTCCGGCGGAAGCGTGC
>CAJXBM010000045.1:0-13533 GCA_913051185.1 uncultured Chloroflexota bacterium
CAACGCAGGCTTTGTCCATCGTATCGATGCATGGCTGAGTGATTACAAATGTCACTTGAAACCCTCCCGTAGTTGTCTAGATGCTTGTCGTAGTCAGGCTAGCGTTTCTTGCTCAAGAGCGCCAGTACTAATCAGTTTGTTTGGAAATTAAGTTTGAGGCCCGGACGTGGCCACGAGCAACTTATCAGCGACCCTATAGAAGAGAGTGTAATGAAGGCTGTTTTCATATCGTGCCCTCCAAAACATATGTTTGTCGTAAAGGGATCGTTCCCAACAGCAACGTGTTCAATCGATTGTCCGTCCGGACTTATAACAGTGATCCCTCCGGGCCCGATGGTTGCTACACAAATGTTGCCATTTTCTTCAAGTGCGATGGAGTCAAAACTCACATAACCAGAGGCACTTTGTACCAAATTAGAAAAGCCAGCTGTCTGGCCTTCTATTAGTAGGCCAGGTGAACTAACGTTCCAGCCGAATAATCGTCCAGTGGGAGTTTCAGCGGCATAAACGACACTTTCGTCAGGTGAAAGACCTACTCCGTTTCCACCACCAGGTATTGGATAGACTGCTTCATGGATATTTGAACCGTCAATAGATGCATAGTAGAGACCACCGAAATCACGATCTCTCAACCTGTTTTTTCCGAGGTCAGTGAACCAAAATCCTCCCTCTCGATCAAAAACGATGTCGTTGGGTCCGCGCAGCGGGATGCCGTTGCATTCGGTGTAAAGAGTTGTGACTTCTCCGGTTTCTAGTGCCACTTTTTGAATACTTCCACCTTGATAATTTGCAGCTTGTGGCCCAGGAAATATCCGGTCATCGACATATCTCCAATCGAACCCACCATTGTTACAGACATAAATTGCGTTATCTGGTCCTAAGGCAGCTCCATTAGGCCCGCCTCCAAGATTAGCGATGATCTCAGTGTTCCCATCGGCGCTTACGCGACTGAGAGTTTGTCTCTCTATTTCAACAAGAATTATGCTGCCATCGGGCATAGCTATGGGACCCTCTGGGAATCTGAGTCCAGAGGTGATTTCTTGATATTCCAGACTCATGTGCTGCTCCTTTTTGGGTAATTAGCAATAAGTATAGTTTGTACTTGTTCCGGGAGCGGTAAAGTGGTTGCTATCAGAATTTTTTTAGAACCCAGCCAGAAAATTGGATACCCATTTACTAGGCTTTATGATGTCGAAGAGATATTTGGGCCACATGTGGTGCCTACTTCTCCTTTGTGAGGTCGTTACGGATACAGTATTCAGTAGAATTTCAAAAAGTATCGTGAACAGTTACACTTCCAGCGTAGGTAACGAGGAGCAGAAATATGACTATAGGGAATTTTCTTTCGGACATCCGAAATGCGGCAATTGCTAATGCTGTAATTGTTGTATTTCACATATACATCGCGTTCGCTATAGAGGGATTAGATTTCCTCGTTATAGTTCTTCCTGTTGGCGCTCTGATTGCCGCGTCCTATTTTGTCAAAGGCAAAATAGGAGCCGCCTTACTTGCTCTTCCAACACTCGGATATCTGCTTGTTATACCGGACTTGATTGACGCATTAACAAGTGGGCCAGATGACGATATCGGATACTTCGTATATGTAATCGCTCCATTCTGGTTATTCACGATGGTACTGAACGTCTTTACTATCGTTGCTGAAGTGCGTGGAACCAGCAAATACGCGAATAACTAAAATTGACAGAGAGCTAGAGGTAGAACATTAACCTTCAGTTTGAGACATTGTCATACTTTCCATCAAGCAAAAAAAGCTCGTAGACGTCAAAGGTTTTTTCTCTTTGGTCGTGCCGGCCTTAGAGAATGGTGGTGGCTGGGGTGGGGTTCGAACCCACGACCTGCGGCTTATGAATCCGCTGCTCTACCCCTGAGCTACCCAGCCAAACAGATTACTAGCTTATATATATTGCCCTGTAAACAATACTTATGTCTAGCGCTTAGGGATTATAGTCGGCAGGATAGAATAATAGCTTTTTAAGTTTGGATTATGTGTTAATCGAATCTCAATGCGGAGGATATGATGCGAGTCGCAATTACAGGAAGTACTGGATATTTGGGTTCCGAACTAAGTCGAATCCTTCCAACTCAGGGGCACGAAGTGATTCCTGTTGTACGAGGGGATAGTCAAGATCCTGAATCAATTTGGAATCCTCAGTTAGGGTGGATACGACCTGATGCTTTGGACAACGTAGATGTAGTTATACACCTGGCTGGCGAAAATATTGGTAGTCGCTGGACAAAAGAAAGACGCGAGGCCTTAATGACTTCGCGTCGAGACGCAACAAAACTTTTAGTAAACCACTTGCAAGCACTTGATTCGCCTCCGAAGGTATTTATTTCAGCAAGTGCTGTTGGAATCTACGGTGACAGGGGAGAAGAATTATTGACAGAAGATTCAGATATTGGGTCGGGGCCCTTGGTGGATATTTGTCAGGCTTGGGAAGCATCCGCTGAACTTGCCGCATCAAGCATGCGAGTCGTTAAACTGCGCTTGGCTCCAATTTTCGGAAAAGATGCAGAGGTGCTTACCCGCCAAGCACTTCCGGTCAAGATGTTTGTTGGTGGTCCGGTAGGTAGTGGGGCGCAGTGGGCACCATGGGTTCATCTATCTGACGTCGTAAAGGTTATAACTGAAGCTATGTCTGACGAAAGTTTCACGGGTGCGTACAACGTAGTCGCGCCTGACAGTGTTCGGAATAAGGACTTAGTCAAAGCTATGGGAAGAGTGCTGGGGAGACCAACACTGTTCCCTCCCACTCCTAAGCTTCCCCTGCGCCTGGCATTTGGCGAAATGGCAGATTGGTTGATATTTGCCAGTCAACGCATTCAGCCGATGCGATTAGAGGAGCGTGGTTATCAGTGGGAACAACCACTTATTGAACCCGCACTTAAGGAATCCTTCGAAAAAAGCTAATTCATTGCTGGAGGTGTTAAGTTGACTTTACATCGATTTGCAGGGGAACTCGAACTTGCAGTGGGTCTGGATGAGGCCTGGGCTTTTTTTTCTGATCCCCATAACCTCAAAGATATGACGCCCCCTGATATGGGCTTTAAGGTAATTAACGAGACCGCACATGAAACGTACGCGGGTCAAATAATTGTTCATCAAGTCAGACCAATGTTTTCTATTCCTGTTACTTGGGTCACTGAGATCACGCACTATGTAGACCGACGGATGTTTGTGGATGAACAGCGTTTCGGTCCTTATCGATTTTGGCATCATCAACATCATTTTCACGAGACTGCAAATGGTGTGTTAATGCAGGACATCGTGCATTATGATGTCGGTTTTGGTCCGATAGGGGACGTTGTAGATCAAATTTTTGTGCGAGATCGGATTTCGGAGATATTTACCTACCGAACGGCTGTGCTCAGCGAGCGATTTGGAGTGAACTAGATTTGAAATTTGGTATCCGTCGTGACGAATCTTATCAACCGCTAGAGCATCGTGGTGTGTTTCATGGTGTGGATTATTGCTGGTTTGATTGGTCACCCGAGAGTGAATCAAACCAACCAACGGTATTGTTGGCCCATGCGACAGGTTTTCATGGACGCTGTTGGGATGAGGTGGCTCGTTATTTACCGAATTATCGTGTAATTGCAGTTGATTTTAGAGGCCATGGCCGAAGTGGTCGTCCCGAAGGTCCATACCTGTGGGAAAATTTTGGAAACGACTTGATTGCTCTTATTGAATACCTAAAGCTCGAAGAGATACTGGGTGTGGGGCATTCCATGGGAGGGCATTCAGTTGCTTTCGCCGCATCTCATCTTGAATCGAATTTTTTTTCAAAACTCCTTCTGATTGATCCAGTGATTCAAAATAAGAAACCAACTGAAGTAAAAAGAGATCCAAAACGTACCACTTCATTTGTCGCTAAGCGCCGAAACATTTGGTCGTCTCCTGATGAATTAGTCGAGAGATTTCAATCACGAGCGCCTCATTCCTTGTGGGATTCCAGAGTGCTTCATGATTATGCGACATACGGTCTTTTGCCAAACCCTCACGCAGAGATCGGTGATGATGACCAGTTTGAACTTGCTTGCCCTCCTGAAATTGAAGCCTCCGTCTATTCAGATTCGGGCGACAGCTGGCTTGGGGAATCGCTTAAAAAAATACTCTCTCCTGTTCGAATAGTACGTGCGGCTCCACCGCCAGCTGGTTATAAAGGTGGGTTTTTATATTCTCCAACTAGCCCCGATTTGGTCGATGCTTTTACCAACGCCGAAGATGTATTTCTTCCAGAATTCACACATTTTATTCCGATGCAAGATCCGCAACTTATTGCCAAACATATTTTCGAGATGTCTCAATAACGTTCAATACCGTGTAGAATGGGTCCAGTATGACAACAACACGCGACAATAATGATGAGAACGAAATCAAGCCTGAATTGAATATCTCGGCTGCGGCAGCTGAGCAGATAGCTGGCGTAATAGAGAATCATCAAAATCCAGTAGCTGGTTTAAAGATGCAGATTCAGGGTCGCTCGGACGGGAAGCTACAGCATTTGCTCAGCTTAGTTGAACAAGGTGCCGAGCTTGGTGATGACTTGTCAGTAGAGGTTAATATTGAGAACTTCGACGGTACGATCGAGGTATTTTACCCAAAACGTGATGCGTTTTACTTGAATGGGTTGGTAGTTGATTGGGAAACTGCTGAAGATGGCACACCGAGTATAATTTTTAAAAACCCCAACCCGTTATGGCGTGACAACAGAGAATCCACCATATATGAACTCTTTGAAGAGCATCTAAATCCCCAGCTAGCTCAGCATGGCGGCATGATCAGCTTGCTGTCAGTGGAGGATACGACTGTCTATGTTGAGTTTGGTGGTGGCTGCGTTGGGTGTGGAATGCTCGATGTCACTTTGAAACAGGGAGTCGAAACGGCGGTTAAGGAATTTGTGCCTGAGATTGAAAAAGTGGTTGACGTGACGGATCATCAGTCCGGTGACAATCCTTATTACAAGCCCTCAAAGAAATAGTCGATTGAACTAAAGTCTCACTTTGGTGTTATTATCTCGTTGTACTCAATTTTATTCGAGGAGCCAATTTATAATGGAAATTACAGTCACTGACATAGCTCAAACGCGACTAAATGAATTAGTCGGGGAACACATTCAGGATGGGCAAGCTATCCGAGTATTTCTAGGTGGTGGAGGCTGTGGTTGTTCCGGACCAAGCTTCGGTATGGGCGTCGACACTAAAACCGATGAAGACACGCTGATTTCGATTGGTGACTTAAATTTTATAATTGATGGCGATTCGAGTGAATCTTTAGAGGGTGCATCAATCGACTATGTCGAGGATGTGATGCAGCAGGGCTTTAAGATTGAGGCACCTAACGCGCCGCAAGGTGGCGGTGGTGGAGGGGGCTGTGGTTGTGGTGGCGGAGGTCACTAAGACCGACCGAGATTCTATTTATAATCACGACATACCCTATTTAGTGACATTACTTTTCATGGGAATGAGAGTTTGTTAAAGTGCGTGACGACTCCGCAACTGTACTTCTGTTGATTCCATCTCATTCTTACCGTACATCCGACTTTATGCGTGCGGCAAGTGATCTTGATATCTCCGTGATCGTTGGAATTGACACTGAGTTCGTTATCAGCGCCGATCAGGAAAGCGTTATAGCTCTGAATTTTTCTGATCCCGAAGAGGCTGCCGAAGCTATTTCTGAATTCAGACCTGATATATCTCTTGATGCGATATTGGCAGTCGATGACGCAGGAACACTTGTTGCGGCGAAAGCATCACAGATGCTTGAACTACCTCATAATTCAGTTAGTTCTGTTGAGTTAACCCGGGATAAATATGCCTTGCGTGTCGCACTTTCAAGATCAAAGCTTCCGTCTCCTGGCTATAAATTATTTGAAGCAACTCAGTCTCAAGATGAGTTAGAACACATCGCTGATTCGATCGAATATCCTGTGGTGCTAAAACCGCGAGGTTTATCAGGAAGTCAAGGAGTAATTAGAGCCAATACGAGCATCGAATTTATAGATGGATTTAACAGAATAAAGAAGATACTTGAGTTGGAGAGTTCTCGAGATGAATGCGACGCTGATTTGCTGACGACGATCCTTGTAGAAGATTATGTGCCGGGACCTGAGTTCGCAATTGAGGGTGTTTTGGACAAAGGAAACCTAACTGTTCTCGCGTTGTTTGACAAGCCAGACCCTTTGATAGGTCCGTTTTTTGAGGAAACGATATATGTCACACCAACGAGCTATCCAGATGATGTGCAATCACAGATTATCTCAACGGTGCAATCTGCTTGTGGTGCGTTGGGCTTAACACATGGACCGGTACACGCAGAAGTACGGCTCGATGGTGACAAGGTTGTTTTGATTGATTTAGCAGGACGATCTATAGGTGGCCAATGTGCGCGTACTCTTTCATTCGGTTCTGGATTGAGTCTTGAGGAAATTATTCTCACTCACGCAGTTGGAGATGATATTAATCAATTAAATAGGGAATCGTCGGCTGCTGGTGTGATGATGATTCCTATACCAGCTGCGGGTATTTTCCAAAAAGTATCTGGAGTGGATAAGGCTGAAAAGATAAGTGGTATTGAGTCGGTGTCTATAGTCCCGACAAGTGGTGATGAGCTCATCCCATTGCCGGATGGCAACGAATATCTAGGATTCATTTTTGCCAAAGGTACGACAGCACAGATCGTGGAGAAGTCGTTAAGAGAGGCACATAATCAGCTAGACTTTCAAATTATATGATTTCAGGATCACCGTTGAGAATTTTTATATGAAGTTCAACATAAAACTAGACCCCTTAGTTCAGCATTTTCTTATTTTCATAGCACTGATATTTAATTTATGGGTTGGCGGACTGTTGCTGGAGATATATGTCGGCGGTGTATTTAAGTTGATTTTTGAGTCATTACTTATATTTGGGTATCTTGCATTCGTTATTCGTGTGTGGCCCTTTAGCAAGGATTCGTCGGAGGATTCTGAGGACGAGGTCTAACAAGGCACTTCAATTAATTAGAAAGTCGAGTAGAATAATAATCCTGTGGGCGATTAGCTCAGTTGGTAGAGCGTCTCGTTTACACCGAGGATGTCGGCGGTTCGAGCCCGTCATCGCCCACCACAGATACCATACTTCTTCCTATAGCATTCAATTTGTTGGAACTTATGAGTGTTTACATTGGTAAACGCTCATTAACCACTTAACTCATTACAGATAAATTTATAGGCATTGCTACACGTTGCGGGCCTGAGGGAAGCAGTTCGCTTGTCGAACCTTTTTGTGTCTGATGCCTCTCGGATATAAAGCATCTGAGAAAATTGGTTACACTTTCGGGATAAATTACAGCAAGGAGGCGAATATGAGTTACGCGAGGATTAATATGGTTGAATTCAATTCAGCAGAAGATGCAGTGGTGTCCGCAGGGGATTACGCTGAGAACGCTGCTGCTGAATTCCCGGAAGCAGAAATTCTGCTAAGCGTGGCGACCGGTAACGAGAGTGCAGTGGTTATTTCAATTTATCCTGACAAAGACGCTTTTGAACGGTCAGCTGCAGCTAGGGCTGCCAGAATGGGAAATAATCAAGATAAGATCAAGGGCGTTGAGGTATTAGAGGGTGAGGTTACCCTTTGCCACGTCAAATAGTATTAGCGCGGAGGTTCATAGAACTTGCCTTTGCATAATGCCTGCTGTCATTAGAAAATTCCTGGCGATCCGAAAACATCAGATTAGACTCTAAGTTTTCTTCCTAGTCAGGAAGATCGAAACGTTGGAGTATAAAGAATCCAGATTTTCAACCACGTGGCTTGCTTCGCGGTCCGAACGGCTCCGGCAGGAAAGGTTCATCCCGTGCTTTAAGGAATGCACCAAAACCTCCTTCTGCCTGCGCTCGATCAAGATGTTCAACATCCGGACCGTCGTTTGCAGCCTCAACAATTGTGGATAGCGCACCGTTCATATTTAGGGCAGAACGCAGGCCCATTGCGTCGAGCCCGTATGTGGTGATTGCCTTGTTGAGTCGAACGGATTCAGACGGCACCTGTGCAAGTCGCAATGCTAATGCTTGAGCTTTTTCTAACAGTTGATCATGCGGCACCACTTCGTTGATCGCGCCAATGCGTAGCGCCTCTTGCGCGTCGAAATGGTCCCCTGTTAGTGCGTACCGATGGGCATTTTTCCATCCACAGAGCAGTGCAAACAGAACAGTTGTATTTGACGTCATGCGGATCTCTGGTTGACCGAAAGTCGCCTGATCTGAAGCAATCGTGATGTCACAAGCAAGTGAGTACCAGAAGCCTCCTCCAATACACCAGCCGTTAACTGCAGCGATGATGGGTTTTGGATGTTCCATTAGGTGCATGATGTGTTGAGGTCCGCCCGTGCTGAGCATTGATGAACCCCATTGCCGCTTCAAATGAGCGCTTGTTGGAATACGAGGTCGTTTGCTGCTGTCGCCCGAGATATCATAGCCAGATGAGAACGCTCGTCCGCTGCCGGTGACGATAATGGACCGGATTGCTTCGTTTTCTGCAGCGAGATCGAGCGCCTGATGAAATTCGCGCTCGAGATCCTGAGAAATGGCATTGAGTGCATCTGGCCGGTTCCAGGTAATAGTTAAGACTGGTCCGTCTATCTCATAAAGTATGTTCTCGAATTCGGGCATTGGTATCTCCTTACGTTACGTGCGATTCAAATCTTTTGCTTCCGGGTGGACATTGCATTGCGAGCGCGTCCTTGACTATGCCTTCGAGAGCAATCGTTGCGGCCTGTACTTGTTCGCTTGGCATGAGAACAATAGTAAGGGCACGGAGTCAGGCGCTGCCCCCGCTGGTTCTGTTGGATTTCGTGGAGGAGATTTACCAAGAGCTTATAACTAAACAAAATAGGTAGCCTCTTACCGTAGACCTAGTTCGAGGATGTATTCATTCGGCTATAGTTTTTCTTCTGACGCAGCACGCGAATTAACTCAAACTCTGCTATCTTCTGTTTTTAAGTGTGTGCCGGATGAACATTAAGGATTTAGCGTGAATACTAGAGTTTTTACTTCTTGGTTACTGATAATCTGCCCTATCGCGATGATGGTGGTGTTTATCGTTCTTGAACCTTTGGTAATTGGAGAAATTGACGAGAGTTTAGCTGTTCGAGAGAGAGCATTAGCTACTCTGGAGACCTTTAGTGACAATGAGGTGCCCGGTTATTTCGTTAATATCCTAGGAGTGGTATTTATGCTTGGGACGATTTCAGGGCTTGCTCTTCTTGGAAAGTCGCTAGACGGGAATGGCGCTGCGCTAGGGACTGTGTCCGCATTGATTTTTACTGCAGTATTGGCAATTCCCGTCATCGCTCTGGGCTTGTCCTTGAGCGCTGGTGAAATTTTTGCTGAGGGGTATACAGATACCGCTGTTTCGGTGGAACTTATGGCTGAATCGACCTTTATGGGATTCCCTATATTTTTAGGCCTAGGCTATATCTTGTTAGGGTTGGGATTGTTGCTGGAGAAAGGTACTTTACCGATAGTATTGGCTGGCCTTCTGTTATTGGCGGGGGTGGTAATGCTCCCAGGCATACTTCTTGATCCTGGTTTCGGGTTCTTAGTATTCGCGATTTCAATGCTTGTTGTAGTGGCATCTGGTGTGTTCTTGCTGAGACGGCCTGATTAGCAATAAATCTGACTCACTTTCAACATACGCAAAAGGATTAGTTTATTTCCCTTGAAATTCTGGATCTCGTCTGGTGGCCGCAGCATTGATACCTTCACGGAAATCCGTAGTTTGTTTGAGCCATTCCTGTTCCACTTGTTCGTGGTCTACCGCTGTTCTAAATCGCTCCACTAACCCTCTGCGCATCGTGCGTCGTATAGCACGCACAGAAAGCGGACCTGACAAAGAGATCTCATCTGCCAGCGCCCGAGCTTTAGTTCTTAAATCTACTGGGTCAACCACTTCGTCACACATGCCAAGAGCTAGTGCTTCATCTGCCTTCACTCGTCGACCAGTCAGAAGCAGATTCATGGCCGCCTGATTACCCACTAGTGCAGGTAAGGTGACCGTGAGTCCGAATCCGTGATGAAAGCCAAGTCGCGCAAAATTCGCGCTAAATCGAGCTTTTGGCACGGCCACTCGAAAGTCGGCTGTTAACGCGAGACCCAATCCACCGCCGATTGCGGCCCCCTGAATAGCCGCTATGACAGGTATTTCTCCCTGCATCATTCGGGCACCCTGTTCGTAAATATGATTTCTACCAGCAGTAGTCCCGGAAGAAACAGTCTGCTCCTCTTCGGTTGTTAGTTGTCCTGTGGTGACGACTGATGAACCTGCACAGAATGACTTCCCCTCGGACGCTAATATAATCACTCGACAATCGGTCTCTCGTGCCAAGAATTCATAGGCATCTGCAATCGCTGTGACCATAGCTTGGTTGAAATAATTGTGAGGTGGCCTGTGAATCTCAACGGTAGCTACGAATCCATCCATATCCACTGTGATATCTGTTTTTGAAAAATCTCCCACGACACTCATAAGCCACCCCCTATGTAGGAGATGTTAATCGATCACGATAGTTTACTTATCTGGTTTTTCATTATTTGGGATTTAACCACTGCTTTAATGAGGCGGAAAATTGGAGCAACCGTTTTCCATTCTTAGTGAATAATGATTTTTAGACACCTCTTTATTGATCTAGTGTTAAGGGTCTTAACCTCTTGGAAGTCCAAGTCCCCGAGTCGCAATTACATTTCGTTGAATTTCGCTAGTTCCTCCAGCGATTGTCGCGGATACGGTAGAAAGGTACATTGTGGCCCATCTTCCTTTCATAGGCGAGAGATGGTGTTCACGGTCCCGTAAGTCACCATATTTCCCAAGCAGCTGAACGGCGGTTCTTGCTATGCGCTGCATGAACTCAGTGTTGAACGCTTTTGTCATGGATGCTTCGTAGTTCGGGATGAGGCCTCGCGCTTGCATCGAAATGACACGTTGAGAAAGTGTTCTCGCAACGTTGGCCTCAATGTATCGGTCAACAAGCTCCAATCGAGCCGCATCCGGTCGGCCTAAGCGACTTCGACCAGAGTTTTTTTCCTCAGGATTCCGTATAAAGTCTCGCAACCCGTCAAGTATCCGTTCTTGTCCGACAGCCATACCGATCGACGATCTTTCGAAATCGAGGTGAGTCGCTCCCACGTACCATCCTCGATCAATTTCTCCTACGGCATTCTTCACGGGAACACGGACATCTTCAAAGAATGTTTCATTGAACCCGTGTTGGTCATGCATTTGAATTAGAGGCCTCACAGAAACTCCCGGAGTATCCATTGGGAAAAGTAAGTAGGTAATTCCCCGGTGTTTTGGTGCTTCTGGATCGGTACGCACGAGAGCAAACATCCAATTTGCAAGATGTGCTCCGGACGTCCAAATTTTCTGTCCGTTAATTACAAAATCATCTCCGTCACGCACGGCGCGCGTCTGCAAAGATGCCAAATCTGATCCCGATCCAGGTTCTGAATAACCCTGGCACCATCTCGTTTCACCCCTAACCATTGGCGGCAAGAATTCTTTCTTTTGCTCATCATTTCCGTGAACCATTATGGTGGAGCCGACGTCAGGTACTCCAACTCTTGGGGCACCACGCATAGCGATGGTCTCATTCAAAATGAATTGCTCCATCGTCGAAAGGTCAGCTCCGCCATACGTCTTGGGCCAAGCAGGAGCAATCCAGCCTTTTTTAACCAAGGCAGCCCGCCACTCCTTCAACGCAGCCTCCTTTTCAGGACTTGTCGGCATAGTTCGTGCCGTACGTGGATCTTCGTTTTGAGACATCTGTAGAGCTGTAGGGAAATTGTCGGCAAAAAACTCTTCAACGCTATCCCTGAAGTGTTTTTGTTCTGGACTGTCAGCAAAATCAACCATCGGAACCCTCGATCCTTATCATCCAAATTAGTAACTGAGATTATGATACTTAGATATCCAGAAAATAGTTATGTATCAGTAGGGTACGGAGTCGGGCATTGCTTCCCTTAGTCTCTTTGTTTGGGGAGTAGCTCTATACAAAATCTTTGAGAGAAATGGTTACACTCTGTCGGGACTGGAAAGGACAGAATATGGACTGGGAACAATTAACAATCATCGCGCAGATTGCTACCGGTGTGGCGACACTAGCAGTGGCCGTTTTTTTGGCAAGCCAATTACGCCAGCAGCACAGGGATTCAGAACGTGAAATCCTCTATACATCTAATGAACTGTATACAGACATCATGGGTCGAATCGTTGATCCTCACTTTGCTCCTATATGGCTCAAGGGCACTAAAGATTATGACTCTTTAAGCGAGGAAGAAGAAATTCAGTTTAGAATGTGGAATCAAATTTCATCGATTTTTCAAGCCACTAACTTTAGGGCTGGACACGATTCCCTTGATCGTGGTATCGACAGTCGGATCTATGAGCAGTCGCGAGGCGCGTGGAATAATTGGCCTGGCATAGCTACCTACTACGAGCGTCATGGCCGCAGCCATACGTACGATCCTGACCTTAGATCTACTCTTGATGCGGTGTTTCTTGTTACACAAGGTCGTGAAGTAGAGACGACATGGACCTTAGGAGTTAATAGCACAGATTCGTAGGCCTGGATAAAGGACTTTCAGAACGAATAGATCTTATACAAGATCTCTATGAAATCCATTACTCTCTGTCCGAAATGGAAAGGACAGGGTATGGACTGGGAACAATTAACGATCATCGCTCAAATTGCGACTGGCGTGGCGACGCTAGCAGTGGCTGTATTTTTGGCGAGCCAACTGCGAATACAGCATAAAGATTCAGAGCGAGATTTTGCCTTTGCATTCGAAACAGGCAACAAGACGCGATTCTTTCAGTGTACGGAGATGAATCCACCCGTAAACTGTATTGGAAAGCAGCTACTGATTGGGATTCACTTACAGGTGAGGAAATGAATAGCTTCAGATTTATCTACCAACAGTTTTATTTGGGGAGTTGGACTGCTTGGCGCATGCGACGTGACGGCGACAATCTTGATCGGTATGGCTACCAATGGAGACAATTATTGGAGCGGCCTGGACAACGTCGCTATTATGAAAGATTCGGTCGAGACATCTTACAGCGAGATCAATCTTTACTTAATTTTGTGGAGAACGTGTACCAAGAGCTTGAAGCTGAACAAAACGCCTAGGGCCTGTCGTAGGCAAATCCCTGGGAGAAATGGCTACACTCTAGGCATGAGTGACCAAGAAGAAGAGTTAGATGAATTTGAGCGAGGACGCCGATTCGAACGCGAAGCTTTGGCATTGCAACAAATATGCCCTGAAGTAATTGTACGAAGGAGAGATTTTATAAGATATTTCGTGAGAGCAGTTATTCAGGATATTTGGACTAGCAAATCTAAAGTATTAAACATAAGATATACGCTTCTCATTCAAATATTTTAAATCAAATCACAAAAAATAATAAATTTTTTAAAGATGTTAGTGGCCTTGCAATTGACGATAGGGATATTAAAAAAAATAATTTATTTGTTGCTAT
>CAJXBM010000046.1:0-13415 GCA_913051185.1 uncultured Chloroflexota bacterium
AACTATCGCATTGAATCCGAGCCATATATTTTTCAATTTCATTACGAACCCAATCGCTGTCAGTCTCTCGGTGTCGTCGACGGAGGTTATTGAGAACTCCTTCCCACCGCACGCGAAATTTTCTGACAGAGGCCGCATCCGAGCTTGATCGGAATTCAAGCTCATCAATTGCTGTGTCGCCGGTTCCATTCATTAGAGCCGACCACTGGAGTGAGCTTAGTTCATTTAACGGCGTATCTAATTCAAACCCGGTGGAGCGTGCGACCGCTTGTAATCGTCTGCGATACCATGAAGCAGCTTTAGTGAAACCGTTAAGTCCAACGATCCCGCCTTGAGCGACGGACAGGCTTTTGTTAGGGACAACTAAACTCTCGTCTACTTTCATTTGATAGCCTAGGCCAGTGCAAGCAGGGCAAGCTCCATGTGGGGTGTTAAAAGAAAAATTTCGTGGTTCGATTTCGCCAACTGAATATCCACCACATTCAGGTTTTGTACAGGCGAAATGCTCAGAAAAAGTTTTTTCTTCGGCTGATTCACCATTTTTGTCGAGAAGCGCTAGGAATAAAATACCTTCACCTAGTTGAAGAGCTTGCTCGACTGAATCCGCAATACGACCCCGCTCATGATCACCATTTTCATGATCAAGTCGTGGGATAACTATACGATCTACGATCACTTCGATATTGTGATGTTGTTGTCGATTAAGTGTGATGTCATCATCAATGGAGAGAATTTGTCCGTCAACTCGCACTCGTATGTAACCGGCTTTTCGTATCATTTCAAAAATTTGAGCGTGCTCACCTCGTCTGTGTCTGACCACGGGCGCCAAAATCATGGCTCGCGCGTTTAACTCTTCAGTCAAAATGGAATCGACTATCTGTTGGGGCGATTGCCGCTCTATTTTCTGTCCGCAATTAGGACAATGTGGTGTCCCTGCTCGAGCGAATAATAATCGTAAGTAATCGTAAATCTCTGTAACTGTTGCAACGGTAGATCTGGGATTACGTGACACGCCCTTCTGGTCGATCGATATTGATGGTGAAAGGCCGTCAATATAATCAACATCAGGTTTTTCCATAAGCCCAAGGAACTGCCTGGCATAGGCGGAAAGCGACTCAACATATCGTCGCTGGCCTTCCGCATAAATTGTATCGAAGGCTAGTGATGATTTGCCGGACCCGGATACGCCAGTCAAGACCACAAGACTATCTCGAGGAATTGATACGTTTATGTTCTTTAAATTGTGTTCTCTTGCACCGGTGATGCTGATTTCATTACGAGCCATTTAGACTATTTCTCGTCACTTTTGTCATCATCATCTGAATTGTTGCTATCGAAAAGATTTTCGATATCGTCCGATGTTAAATCTTCAAGCGTTGACTCACTAGCTACAGTGTCATCTGTAGTTTGGGACGGAAATATATTTTCAATTGAATCCGGGTCTCCACCCAAATTTACTATTTGTTCTCGCCATTGTTCTTCAGCGTCTCGAATTTGATCTTCTGTTATCCCCATGTCATTCAAAGTATCTCTAACAAGATCTCCTACCGCCTGCATATCGCCTTTTATCAGAGAGTCAGCTATTTCAAGTTGTGTTTCGATCGCTCGGAAACGTTGGTTACGCTCCTCTGTTGACTCAGTGGACAGTATGGTAGCCATCAGGCGAGTGAATAAATTGGTTGTTCGAGCAATCCGTACCCTGTCGTCTTTTTCTTCTGGAAACTCACCTGTTACGGTCACTTCGAGTCCGGTACTGGAATCTGTAGCTGAATATTGCGCGGGCATGATTATCAGGCTCTCTGAATACAATTTAATTTGATAGTTTGATTCTATTCTGATATTAAGACTTAGTCAGCATACAAGATGAATTGGAGCGGGGGACGGGGATCGAACCCGCGACATTCAGTTTGGAAAACTGACGCTCTACCACTGAGCTACCCCCGCCAGACGAATATCTGGGATGATTTCGAGCTATTCTCACGAGATGTCATGCTAACAGGAATGGCTATTATCTCCAACTGGATGATATTTAATTAGTTATTTGTTTTACGGGTGCCAATTGGTCTAGAGTGAGGCATATAGGTGGCAGAAACTGAAGTGATGGAGGCGAGTTATGGGTTGGTCAATAGCGCAAAAGTACGGACTGACATTTCATCGTTCCCAGTTAAGTTACAAGGGGTACACACTAGTAAGCCCGCACAGTGGAAAATCTGTCTTTCTGGTTGATATGAACGGACAATTTGTCCATCAGTGGCGTTTTGAGCATCTGCTCATTCGCAAAGTGGAACTATTGGACAACGGTAATTTGTTCGTCATCGGAGTCGATGAACGACTTGTTCCAAGTGAAGCTCCACATTTCGACCCGGCGACAGGCGAATCAAATGAACCATTTGAACAACGGATCCGCAGAATCGGCGGGAATTGTTCGATGCTTTGCGAAGTTGACTGGGATGGAAAGATTGTGTGGAGGCATGAAGAGGTTGCTTTTCACCATGACTTTAAGCGACTAGCAAATGGGAATGTAGTATTTCCTGTCTGGAAAGAGTTATCTCAGGAATTATCTGATTCCGTTGCTGGTGGATCTTCTAACTCGACAGGGCCAACTCCGCCGATGCTTGGTGATGACGTTGTGGAGATAGATTCGTCAGGCAAGGAAATCAGACGAGTGGAGACATGGAAGCTTTTCAGTCCTGAGAACGATCCCATATGTCCTCTAGAAGCCAGGGCTGAATGGACGCATATGAATAGTGTGGATGTGAATGAAGCTGGCGAAATACTGGTTTCTTGCAGAAATAATAGCCGAGTTGTGATCATCGATAATTCAGGTTCGATGAAATGGTCCTACGGTGCACCCAACACCGCACATCAGCACCATGCAAGTTGGCTCAGCAACGGAAACGTTCAGATCTTTGATAATGGGATGCATAGAAAACAAGGGATGCCATATTCGAAAGTGATTGAGGTTAATCCCGAGTCAAATGAAGTGATATGGAGCTATCAGGGAAATCCACGGGCACAGTTCTTCAGTGGACATATTTCAGGGGCCGTCCGACTACCCAACAACAATTGTTTAATCACTGAAGGAACATCGGGCAGAGTATTTGAGATCACGGCTGACGGCGAACCAGTATGGGAGTGGTGGAATCCTGTTTTTAACAGTTCTGCCAATGATGGAGAATCGATGGCATTTTTATTTAGAACCTATCGTTATGGAGTTGATTATGAAGGACTTGCTGGTCAAAACTTGGATCCGTTAAAGCTTGAAGATTTGAATCGCTTGTACGGGCTCATGTGAGTGATTTTGGAAGGAAAATTTCTTGAATCCAGAAACCCCATTCCTTGATGTCGCTGCTGTATTTGCACGTGAATATGGCAATACGATATCGCCGGTTAATTACGTGCGAGGGGTGCCGATTAGCGGTCGTCTCCGACTAGCAAAATTACTCAATGATGAAGAAGAGGTAATTCCGTCGATTGAAGATTTGGTTAGTTCGACCGTAAATCAGTTTGATGTTGATTCAATTCGTTTTTTGGATGGCTCAGTTCACAGTGGTTATCTTTGGGCTCACGACCTGACGAGTCTCACTACTGATCCGAAGTATATGAATCTGTTAGTCAAAATCGCGGACTTATATCTAACAAATACCCCTCCTATCGATGACGACAAGCGTGTGGAGGACATCTTTTTTGTTGGTGCACTGCTCGGACGCGCTTATGATTTCACCAAACGTGAGACCTATGCAAATTTTCTTTTTGCATATTTAAGTCAAGTTGATTCACAGCCAGACTCAAACCTCTGGTGGCATTCGAATTCATCTCCGTATTATTGGGGTAGAGGTAATGCCTTTGCAGCTTTGGGATTTGCAGAGGCTTTGTCATTTATGCCGGAGACAGAAATTGAATTTCAGGAATCTGTGATCAAGCATCGCGCACATTTGGATGCCTTGATTTCATTTCAACACGAGTCAGGCGCGTGGTCACAAGTTATAGACAATCCAGATACGTACCTCGAATTGACATCAACCGCGATTCTCGGATATGTCTTGGCTCGAGGCCTTAGGAGAGGGTGGCTGTCACAAGACTATTTTCCTCATCTGGAGAAAGCCTGGATAGGAATGAGCGGCTATATTAATTCGGCAGGACAGGTGTCGAACGCCTGTGCCGGAACAGGACCTTTGTCTACATTGATCGAATATATAGACAGACCAACTGTGGAAGGTCATGACGATCGATCTGGAGGATTTGTGCTTTGGTTTGCTGTCGAATATGCGGCATTGCTCATGCAAAGATCAGTTGACAGTTAAGCGGTCCAGATACACGAGGCATCACCACTAGCAAGTAATTCACCACTAATATTTTCGCACCAAACACTGAGGTTAACGCGATTAGGATCGTCATCGGCTAGTGAGATTATCTTTGCCTTTACGACTAATTCTTCTCCCTGTTGCAGCGGCTTGAGATATCGAACAGAAAGTCGTCCTCCCGTAAACCAATTTTGCTGAAATTGGCTGACCAAGAGTTCAGTCATTTGCGCAAAATGAAAAACATTTGGAACTGCAGGTCTGCTATTTGTGGCCAAATCAGACCCGCCAACTGCTGAGTTCCCCTGTATCGGACCTCGTGAGAACTCTAGACCGACAGGATTTACAGGGTCAGTCATATGTCACATTCCCTTCGGATGGGTTTTCGGATACCTGGCCCATCCTAATGTATGCCATTCGCGCCCGGTTGCAGCAGTTGCTCCATCAGACCCAGTTGCCGTCCAGTCCACCACGATATAGTAATAGCCTCGACGAAGGTATTTGTCACTGATTTGTCCTCTGAAATGGATAGCTTCGTTTACTCGAATCGGCTGGCTGAAGGCACGGCTGGTTCGTGTAAAGAAGCCGGCCCGAGTCAAAGGTGGATTAGGGTCACCAAGGCCGAATCCAACTGCTGGTCGGAAAAATATCATTCCTGGGATTACTAAAGATTGGCCGTTTTGATCTACATACTGGCCCGGCCAGTCGAGGTTGTTTTCGTTTGCATAGTCTTTGATTTCGCCTACTGAGAAAACAGAGTCGAATTCTACAGACGAACCTATTTCTAAAGTGTTAAAGTGTGCCTCAATCAAAGCGAGCGCTTCAGAATTTGCGTCGCTCATCGTGGTTCCTTCCGGAGAGCTACTGCTAGAGTGGATATTGTAGCTTAAAGCTGAACATCAAAGTGAATTGAGGGAATATGGCCGAATGGAAACCTGACCGTCCGTCCTATTTAAAAAATCCTTATCCGGCTCTTGCACGGCTACGCAAAGAAGATCCAGTACATTGGGATTCGAAATTTGAGGCTTGGGTATTGACCCGATATGAAGATTGCGACACAGTGCTGAGACAACCGTCAATTTTCTCATCAGACGCCGCCGCTGCCGTTCAGTACGAGCGGAGTGTTCTGGCGAGGCAATTAGCTGGAGCGGTTCAGGATAATAGGCAAGATGATGTCCCGTTTATCCGGACGGGGCTGGAAGAGCATAAGCAACAGAGAGCATTAGCGTCACCGGCCTATAACGTGAATAACTACGGACAAGTAGTAAAGGATATTGCCTGGAAATGGACACATGGTGCGATTGCAACTGCTCGAGGTGAATCGTTTGAAGTAATGAGTGGTATTGCGAATCAGGCGGTAATAGAGACGGTATATGAGTTACTGGGTACGTCTCTTGAGGATCGACCTAATTATGAATCCTTAGGTACAGATATTCAAACTTGGCGAGCACATAGTGGGGCTGGTCCGATTGCTCGCTCTCAGGGTGTTCGAGCCCAGACTGCATTGCGAGACGTTTGCAGGCAAGCATTTATAACAGATTCTGAGCCAAACGGGGCTATTACGTTATTACGAGAGGCAGTATCTGGAGATCGTATATCAGAAGAGGATGCGGCAAAACTTCTATTTGATTTATCAATTGCGGGAAATAATGCGACGGCGTTTTTGATTGGATTAATGCTGTGGATTTTGGCTGTAACCCCAGGTCTCTTTGAGCGACTGAAGACTGAGCCTGAGTTGACAAGCTTGGCTGTAATCGAAGGATTACGTTTACAGGGACCAACGCAGTTTATCCCACGCTTTGCCACGGAGGTCACCACTCTAGGTAATCGAACAATTAATCCTGGGGAAGGCGTTTTGGCGGTTGTCACGGCAGCCGGTAGAGACCCCGATCGATTTGAACGCCCAGATGAATTTTTACTTGATCGGACATTCCGTGGACAACTTCAATTTGGATCCGGAGAACACCACTGTGTGGGCGCGGGAGCGGCGATGGGGTTAGCGCAAGAGACTCTTTTGGCGATGCTGTCGATAGCTGAGGCGCCTCCAACAGTTCAAAAGTTCGAATGGGGCGGGACGATGACACTTCGTGGCTTCAAATCCCTTTACCTTAGAGTTTAAGGCGAGTCTTCACGAACGGCGTCAAGAAAGTCCTCGATCTCGATTGGATTTCCTCCAATTACTAGGAGGTGATTTTTTCGAAGGACATCGTCATCCGATGGTCGCAAGGTTAACGTGTCCTCATGATTTAGCCAAATAATAAAGTCAAGATTAGGGTACTGACTTTTAATACGTCCGAACGTTTCAGTGTGTAATTGTGAAGGAGCCTTAATTCGTGTAATCAGATATTGATCATTGATTTCAAGATTATCGGCCTCGTGCCCTTGATCAGACCAGGCCAGCGCGAGGTGGCGGCCTGATTCTCTCTCGGGGTATTTGATTTCGTCAGCGCCAACACGTTCAAGAATTTCACCGTGCCTGGCATTCGCGGCCTTTGCTACTACCCGAGGTATTTCCATCTCTTGTTTCAGTGTGAGCGTTGCGAGAATGCTTGTTTCTAAATCTTGGGCTGAAAATGCGACGACGGCGGCATCACAGTTGGCTACTCCTAAAAGTTTTAGGGCGTGCGCATCGGATGCCTCAGCTTCTGCAATATGAAACAGCTCGGCTGATAGAGATTTTATGGTATTGGTATCGTGATCGATGCCAATTACTTCATGTCCCATTGCTTGCAGATCTCGGGCTAATGTTGACCCGAATCTTCCAAGCCCCAGTACTGCAATCTTTTGCTTTCTGTAGTGATGTTTAGACATTTTATTTATTCCGTCCGAATACCTAAATATAGAATAGCTAGGATATATGCATCTGCACCATGGGTCTCATGGTGCTTGACTAGAATTCCCTCAGTTGATTTATCTGTTCACTAACGATTCAGCTAATGCTTCGACTAGGTGTACAGGTGTTTTCGAGGCGAAGTGGTCCAGTTGTTGTCGGCAGGAAGTTCCAGTGATGAGGAGTCGATCAGTTTCAGGCATTTCCTGGATTGCGGGGACTAAAGTGCGTTCTGCCATTGCTTTAGAAATTTCATAATGTTCTGTCTCAAAGCCGAAGGATCCAGCCATGCCACAACACGCGGAATCAATTAAGTTGGCCGATATATTGGCAAGTTCTAACACTTTGAGCGCCTGTTCTGTGCCGACCAATGCTTTCTCATGGCAATGGACGTGAATGGAAACATTACTTCCACCCTGAAAAATATCTCGAACCGAATTTTCATTTTCAGCGGCGCGTTCAGTAATGAATTCTTCAATGAGGAATGACTGCTTTGCTGCAGTATCAGCCAGTTTTGTCAGTTCCCTAGAATTATGAAGTAGTAGGGGGTACTCATCTCGGAAGACTAGTAGACAAGATGGCTCCACGCCTACAATAGGGGTTCCAGCCTCGATGAATTTCTCTAAACTTCTTAAGTTTTTTGCCGCGGCGTCCCGGGCATCACCAAGCAAGCCTTTGGATATCATAGGCCGGCCACAGCACTCATTTTGTTGGGCTATCTGAACGGCATAGCCAAGTGCTTCCAATACTTCCACCGTAGCTTTACCGACCTGTGGCTGGAAATAATTCGTGAATGTGTCCACAAAAAATACGACTGACCCTTTCGTGGCTGGACGACCAACGCTGTGGTTTTTTTGAAACCATTCTACAAAGGAAACTCGTGCAAATTCAGGAAGAGGTCTCGACTTGTGAATTCCGAGAAATCGTTCAAGGAATACTTTTGCTATAGGGTTTCGACTGATGTAGTTTGTTAACGCCCTTATGCCCAGTAACTGATTTAATTTGGCACCGGCAGCGATACCAGCGAACACTCTATCTCTGATGGGTACGCCGTGCTTCGCATGGCGTAGGGCGAGTACCTCTGACTTCAAGAGGGCCATGTCAACAGCAGAGGGACATTCGTTTTTACAAGCTTTGCATTCAACGCACAGGTCAAGTGCGCTATGAATTCGGTCGCCCGTGAGCTCCTCTGGAGGCAACCCCTGATTGAGCACTTGCCTGAGTAGATTCGCTCTGCCTCGTGTGGAATGCTCTTCGTCTTTTGTGACCATGAAAGACGGACACATTGTCCCGACATCTTTCAGACATGCTCCTTGCCCATTACATTGTTCTGCTGCACGTGCGATACCTCCCCATTCATCCCAATTTAGGACAGTGGGCGGTGTGAGACTGCCTGTTTTTGGCGATAGTCGCAGATTGTCATTAAACGCAGGGGTATCAATGATTTTTCCGGGGTTCATCAGTGAGTCCGGATCAAATGCTAGCTTGACGTCACGGAAACTATCTACCAAGGCTGGTCCAAACATACGCTCGGTGAACGCCCCTCTTACTATGCCGTCGCCATGTTCACCACTAAGCGATCCCCCAAATTCCAGAATCAGATCCGCAATTTCCTGCGCTAAGATCTCGGCATTTTCAGGGCCATCTAATTCTTTTAAATTGATCATGGGCCGGATATGAAGGCACCCTGCGCCGGCATGACCATAATAGGCAGTAGGAAGGCCATAGCGTTGTACGATTTCTTCGAATCGAGCTACGTAATCTCCTAATAATTCCGGTTCGACGGCTCCATCTTCGACGAAGGCTACAGGTTTTGCATCTCCCCGCACGGACATCAACAGACCTAGGCCAGCTTCTCTCATTCGCCACATGCGAGCCTGTTCCCCTACGTTGGTAGTGACGACCATATCTTGTGTCAGGCCACGCGCTCTGAAGTCTTTACCGAGGTGATCTAGTTTTTCAGAGACTTCATCATCAGTTTCTCCATCTACTTCCACCAGCAGCAGGCCGCCCGGAGTGCCGATCACGAATTCGACCAGGGATTTGTAGCTAAAACTCTCTCGGCAACGCTCGATTATTGTCCTGTCGACTAATTCAACGGCTGCAGGGTCATGCGTGACTGCGATGGGAGCGGCTCTACACGCATCTTCTATTGATTCAAAATGAAGAGCAATTATTCCTGTCTTAGCCGCGAGCGGCGCGAGTTTGATAGTTGCCTCAGTGACGATTCCCAAAGTTCCTTCACTGCCCACAATCATTTGACCAATGTCCATACTTTCACCACGGCTGTCGTCGTATGTCAGTACTGTGTCAAGATTGTATCCAGATACCCGCCTCGGTATTTTCGGAAAGTACGCTTCTATTTCTGCTTGTCGTGATTGCGCGATATCCCGAATGGATCGATACAGCTCAGACTCACGTGCATCACCCTCTAATTTTTGCTCTAATTCGGGTCCCGAAATATTTTTGGTTTGAATGATGCTCCCGTCATTGAGTACGACGGTGACTGAAAGCAATTGGTCGCTTGTTTTTCCGTGCCTGAGTGAATGAGCACCGCACGAATTGTTACCGATACCGCCACCTATAGTCGCTCTGTTTCTCGTGGATGGATCGACCGGGTACATGAGCTGATGATTTTTTGCTTGTTTATTCAGTGCGTCAACTACTAGACCTGGTTGGACCCGTGCAGTCGCCGAGGAGTGATCTATTTCCAGTACCTGATTCATATAACGTGTGAAGTCAATTACAATCGCATGATTGACGCCTTGTCCAGCCAAACTGGTGCCGGCTCCGCGGGGCAGTATGGGCACACCGAAGATATTTGCCACTTGCACAATTGCTTGGACGTCGTTGGTGTCTCTGGGGAACGTAACCGCAACTGGTTCCATTTCATAAATTGATGCGTCTGTGGCGTACAGAAGCCGTCGAGCTCTAGACGTATCAACATCAGCTGCTCCTCCAGCAAGTTTACTTGCGAGAGCGGCCTCAATCTGCTGCAAAAGATCGTCCGGACTTTTCAGCACGTTCAGTGCGTTCTGGACGGAGGAATGTGTGGGAGCCCCTTCTCCTGAAATTATCGATCGGTATGATCTGTTGCTAGTAGTCATTGGCTATAGATTAGCATTAGTGGTCTTATGTTCGACTTTGAACCATGTTGGTCATCCATCTTACTCAGGTGTTAGAGGTATGCTTTTTTTATCCTGTGATCGTCTAGCAAGAGAAGGACTATAGAGTGATTCGACCAGAGCGATTAAAAGGTCTTGTGCCGCAACTATATAGGTCGAATCTTCAGACAGGAGCGGTCTAAGACTGGCCAAGCCGTTTGCAGTGCCATGGAGCAGTGCTGAAAGGGCTGATGGGCTGAATTGCGGGTCTACTTCACCCTGCGCTTGAGCCTTCTGGATTAGCTCCGTTAGTGCGTCGATTGACATCGACATATCGGTGGCAACCTTTTCCTTAAGTTCATCGCTTCTCAATGCCGCTAAGGTCGATTCCATACTAATAATCGCATCCTGTCGACTTTGGTCGATATTTGTATTTTGATAGGGTTTCAGTAAAATTTCCAGAAGCTGATCTCCAGCAGATGTGGATTCTTCTTCTAATGTCGTGAATGCCTGTAGTTCTTCCTCGATATGTTCATGGGACACAGCCCATATTAGTTCGTCTTTGCTCTTGAAATAGCGGTAAAGGGTACCAGTTGCCATTTCGGCTTGATTTGCTATTTGGCTGATTGTGGTGGACGCAAAACCCTGTTGCACGAACATTTGCTTCGCTGCCCGAAGGATGTCCTGTTTTCGCTCTTCTAGGTATCTCTCGGGCCTGCGTGGCATATGTTGTTAAGTTTCCTTTACTTTGGGCTAGGGGGTACCTGCGAATGTAGGTTAGCCCAAAGCAAGGAAACGGTCATTAACGGCTAAATACTTAGATGCCTAAGTTTTTAGCCCTAAAGGTGACTGATATGACGTCTAACTATCATCGCTAAAAAATCTTTTTTAGCCTCATCATAATTTGGTGCGACACCGCGATTCTTACGGGTGACGTAGCTGACGTAATTTTCAATTTTCATATTAATACTCCTGACATTTATGGCTGTTAGTACTTATAAAGTGCAACGCCAGTTGCTGTTTTCTTCTCGAAGCCACCTACGGTAATCCGTCTTGGCTTCTTCAAAGAGAGGTCCGGTCTTACGGCCTTTGCTCAACACACCATTAATGTACTCTTTCGGGGTTATCACTTTAGACTCCAATCTATTGCCCGACAAAATGAATTCTTATTCATTTAAATGAACAATAACGTATAAAATGAATACGTGCAAATATAATTGTTAAAAGTGCGTTAAAGCGAGCGATTGATCCGAGTGTTTTGGCCTTATATTGCTATAGAATCAGGCAAATAAATCATCATCGCTGGCTTGATCTTTATCAGGATCAAGATAAGGAAGTACTGATGTGAGCAGATCTGTTTCTGATTCCAAACTTCGGCCCAGGCCTGAAAGCAGACCCATGACTCGGGCAATTAGGATTACATCTCCTGGCAGGTCCAAAATCGGGTTTGCACGCAATAGTTTTCCAAGGCTTTCATTTATCTCAGCAACCATTTCCTGATCAGCGTAGGCTTTGCCTGAACGCAGCACATCACCGAGAAAAGCTTCTCCCAGTGCGGTGTATGTATCGGGGTCATCCTCACGAGTTCGAAATCCCATGTCTGTCATAGTGCTGGAAATTGCATCTGACTGTTGTTCGATGATGGCACTGGTCAAGACAATCAACTGTTCGCGGAAGTCCGTCTCAATTGACTTCGTGAGCCCGAAATCAACGAGCCCAATACGGAGAGATTCGTCTTCGCTTTTAGGTGGTAGTACGAAAAGATTTCCAGGGTGGGGATCCGCATGAAACATGCCGTATTTCAGAATCATATTGTTATACAAGTCAATGAGCACATCAGCCACATCCGGCGGATTTACGCCTGCTTCGCGGAGAGCCTTATTATCGGTGATTTTTATTCCATCGATATAGTCCATCGTGAGCACTCGTAAGGAGCTAAGCTCCCAGAAAATTTTCGGTACGACTGCATCATTTCTTTGTGAGAGAAGATTAGCTATTTCTTCGGCCGCATGTCCTTCGTGAACGAAGTCAATTTCTTCAGGCGCGTTTCTACGCATTTCGGCGACCATCGGCCGGAAATCAATGATGGTTTCAAGCCGACTCCAGATATTAGAGAGTAAATCAACTGCTTCAAGATCCCATTGGACAATTTTATCGATGCCCACATGCTGCACTTTCACAGCCACATCGTGTCCGTCATGTGTGCGCGCGCGATGTACCTGCGCCAGAGATGCAGCGGCTACCGGCTGATCCGATATGGACTCGAATAAGGTTTCGACCGGAGCTCCGAGCTCTTCTTCGATTCTGTTTTTCACTTCTTCCCATGGTCTGGCCGGCACAGAATCATGCACGAGCGAAAGTGTTCGCACATATTCCTCCATCAGGACATCCGCACGGGCGCCTAGGAATTGGCACATTTTTACGATCATTCCCTGTTGTTTGACGGCTAGACGAACTACGGACGTGGCTGCATCAGAGTGGAATTTATGTGTCGCAGCTTCCATTCGTTCGGCTCCAAACAGGCGCCTTTTAATACGCAGTGTCCTCCACTTCAACCAGACGGTGAGTAGCGTGTAGGCCAGCGGGATTAATCGTCGAAACTTGCCATAGGTGGGTTTCGATAGATCGATACCCTTAAACGGTGACTCAAATTCGGTAGTCTCTGCAGAATAAGTTTTTGAGGACAAGGCGTTAACTCCTTCGACACAAATTTTGTTGCTTAATTCACCTTACCAGTGGATTTCGATAAAAGCAGTTTCAAATTCTAATCACGCGGTACTCTGTATCAATGGCGTACTTTAATCCATTCCGACCCTCTTACATGGTCGATCCGTATACCTCGCTGGCGAGACTTCGGAGTGAAGAACCGGTTCATTATTCAGAGGCTGTCAACGCATGGGTTATCACTTCATATCGGCCTGGACTAGAGGTCTTACAGGACTATGAGAGATTTTCCTCGAATCCAGATCGTGCGAGTTCGAAAGTATCTGAGAGTCTGACATATGTGCAGCAGAACTCTGCATTGGGGAATGTCGAACGACTGGCTCAGCTGGATTCTATTTCGCACACCCGTCTTCGGAGAATTGTGGCTCGCGGCTTTGCACCCAGTATTTTGGAGAAGTTACGGGAGGAAATACGGGTCGAAGTTTCAAAGCAAATTGATGACATGTTGGCTGCCCA
>CAJXBM010000047.1:0-13094 GCA_913051185.1 uncultured Chloroflexota bacterium
TTCATCTGCAGAACCAGATTGACCCGCATTCGCCGACTGATTCGCCATTACGGGATTCGCGGATACCCGACCAAATGTAAATCCTGGATTCACAATTAAAGCGAGCACCATACACGCGAATACAAGGACACCAAGCAGCCCGAATAAAAGTGGCGTACCGAGGAAATCTGCAGCTAATCCCAATGGGTACACGGTGACTGCCATTGCAGAAAAAGACAGCATAAATATACTCATTACACGGCCGTAATATTCTCGATTAGCTGATAGCAACATCATTGTGCTAGATGCTGTCATATAAACAGTCGTGCCTATGCCCAGTAAGGTAACCCCGATCGCAGCACCTACAAACCCAAATCTAAACGCGCCGAAAGTTAAGGCAACCATACCGAAGGCACAAAGCAATCCGGCGAACCACTGAATAAGTGGGCGTCTGTCCCATTCGGCCAGCCATGTCATTAGAGCTGAGCCAAAAAGAGCCCCAAGTCCTGAAATAAATAGCAAATCACCCAGTTGACCTTGCCAATCAGAAATACCCAACCCTAACTCAACATATCCAGCCATCAGATTCTGAAACGGCATCGCGAAAAACGTTAGAACTAACATCATCAGCATCAAAGTACGTAATCGCGGTGTATTTACTACGTACTTGAGGCCCGCTGTTACATCTGAAAATACCTCACTGAAAGAGATTCCGCTGATACCGCGCGGAATTACGGCGGTAGGCACTATGCCTGATGCAATTTGCGCGGATCGTTTTTTTGATGAAGTTGGAACAAACAGCAGAAGTGCTACAGACAACGCACCAAATCCCGTCTGCACAAAATAAGCCCACTCATATCCAGCACCAAACCTATCGCTCACATGTGGAAATGTTGTCATCAGAATCCCCGCGACAAGTGGACCGAATGCCCTGGTGAGATTCATCGAATTATTGGACAATGCCATTGCACTTGCAATTCGATCTTGTGACACGATCTCTGCCATCAAAGGGGTTCGAGCTGGCATACCAAGCGAGGTAATCGCTCCCTGAATAAGCCCTAATATGAAAAGAGATGTGGCGGTAATCGTGTCCGTTATCACCATTGCTCCAGTTATTAGTGCCACAGCTGCCATGGTCGCTTGCATGAGTATCATCATGTTTCGCTTTTCAACTCTATCCACCAACGCCCCGCCAGGTAGGGTGAAAAACATTTGTGGGAGCATAAAAGCAACCATTAAAAATGCTGTGGCACTATATGAATTAGTTAGCTCCCAAGCAATTGCTCCTCGGACTAACATTTGCATATTCATGCCCATAAAAGAAAAAGTTGAAGAGGTCCAGAGAAGACGAAAGTCTCTAATCGCAAACACAGAGAGGGTCGTACGAAGTGATGGCTTAGACGCCGTAAGATTTGTAGGTTTTGTGTCGCTCGTAATCCACTCCTTAACTTAACTGTAAATCTAAATATGGTAGAAACAAATAAACTAGCAAAAAATCTAACGGCTCTGATACTCTGACGTGACTCAATAACATCCCGGTACCTTCTGGATATCGGTGGACAAACAAGGAGGAATTATGGAATACGTAATTTATGAAACAAAAAATCACATTGGTTACATCACGCTGAACCGACCAGATCGAATGAACGCCTTGGGCAAGCAACTCGGAGCTGAACTAAGACAAGCAGAAGAGCAATTTGCTGCCGATGATGACGCCTGGGTTGGTATATATACTGGAGCCGGAGATAGAGCTTTCTGCGCCGGTCGAGATCTTAAAGAAGTGGCAGAAACTGAAGGTGCTGAAACCGGACCCGCACCCAAACGTGACTTTGGTCGAGCCCCAATCGATCTTGGCAAGCCTACGATAGCGGCAATCAACGGAGCTGCCTATGGTGGTGGACTTGAAAAGGCGCTTACATGTGACATTCGTATTTGCTCAGACAATGCCCGACTTGCCCTTGCAGAGGTAAAGGTAGGACTCTGCCCTCCGGGAGGTGTATTTGACTTACCAAGACTCGTTGGTCTATCAAACTCGATGTGGTTACTACTAAGCGGTGAGCCTGTTGATGCAGAAGAAGCACTCCGTATGGGTCTTGTGACCAAGGTCGTGCCTCAAGCGGACCTTATGGACACGGCTACTCGAATGGCTGAGACGATTGCTGGCAATGCCCCCCTCGCAATAAACGCCACACGCAAGCTCGCCAAGTTTGGCCTGGAACTTCCGTCTGACTACGCTCGCAAAATGAGTGCTCAGCTCGTCGAATCGGTCTGGACATCCGAGGATTCAATCGAAGGTGCTAAAGCATTCGCGGAAAAGCGACCACCAGTCTGGAAGATGAAATAATCAACTCAATCAATAATTTTTCTTGGTGAAAATTTATTATTTAAATTAGAGGCGCGATTACCTCGGCATATTTATCAAGCAAGGGAATTACTTCATCTTCCTTAGCAGACGGTAAACCGAAGATTGCTCGCCCCACACCGATATCAGCAAGTTCATCGATCGCTTCACGATTTGGTGCAGTGCCCCAGTTGGTGACCGGAATAGGCCCACGACCTGCTTCTTCTGCCTTGCTATTTAACTCATTAATTCTGTCCGCGAGATCCAATCGAGCCCCTATAGGCATCCATTCATCAGCGAACCTCACAGCACGAGAAATTGCACCCGGACCAGCGTTACCGAGCATAATTGGTGGGTATGGTTTTTGCACTGGTTTAGGCCAAGACCAGATTGGATCGAAATCAACAAATTCCCCGTGATACTCAGCTTCATCTTTTGTCCAAATTTCAACCATAGCCTCAATTCGCTCACGAAGCAGCTTCCAACGCCTCGTTGGATCAGTACCATGATTTTCCATTTCTTCCCGGTTCCAGCCACCACCGATTCCGAACAAAAATCTACCATTCGAGACATAGTCAATGCTCGCGACTTCCTTGGCTAACGTGATCGGATCACGTTCGATCACAAGGGCAATACCAGTACCCAATTTAATTTTTTCCGTCACAGTTGCGGCAGCTGTTAATGCGACGAAGGGATCAAGTGAGTGATAATACTGCGGGGGAAGTTCACCACCACCTGGATATGGAGATTTTCTACTTGCTGGAATATGAGTGTGCTCCGGGAACCAGAGCGACTCAAATCCTCTAGCTTCTGCTTCCTTCGCCAGAACATCTGGATATAACGCATAGTCGGTCATAAATATACTCACGCCAAATTTCATTTCACCCTCCTCGGTGCTCTGCCAACAAAAGAATAGCCTAAGCTTAGCTCATTACAGTAATTTTCAATCATCTATCAATGTGTCATAGTGGTCAGCTGAGCAAACTGCTCAGACGTTGGTTCAGCTCAACAAAACCACCCCTCAGTAAGACCAGGAATGAAATCTGGAATATCAACCTTGACAGCCGGAATCGGTACTTCAGACCCAAACACCAAATTCCACACATCAGAAAAAGTATCGTTAAAGTCATAAAACTCGCTTTGGCCAGCTTCTACTAGTTCGCTTATCTGTCCCTGTAATACATCTGTTTCCTTGTTAATCCACTCGTACGTCAACTTTTCATTATTAAAGCCACGGAGTAAACCTTCATTCTGAAGTGTGTCAATTAATAACGACCGTGGCGGCACCAGTAAGCGCAGACCGTACTGAATCGGAGGTACCCTGCTCACCAATCCTTGCTCCACAGCGAATGCAAGTATGTCTTTGATATCTTGTATTCGGGTCCACGGAGTAAATGGCAACCACGTGGGATGAATGAATAAGTCAGACGCTCTCACAAGGTCGAGCGCCTGATATAAGTCTGCCGAAGTGTGGCCTTTTTTTAGTTTGTTAAGGATAGAGTCGTTTAGCGATTCGAATGCCGACGTAATGAATAGGCAGCCCGATTCACTCAATTCAGGAATCCTCTGCTGATGCTCAATCAAGTGTTCGACTTTAATCGTGGCGTCAAACGTGATTTCCGGATATCGCTCTCGCATCTCACGAATAATCCCCATCGAATGTGGTACCGCGTTGAAAAAATCTGGATCGGTGAATGTAATGTGCTCGGCACCCAATTCGACTTGAGCATCGATGTCCCTAAGCGCAAGATCGTGGTCAACTAGACGCAACTTTCCGCCATAAACTGAGGGTATTGGGCAATGGGTGCACATATGCGCACATCCACGACTAGCTTCCACCGCACCGGCAAAATGACTGCCGTCTACTCGCTCTACATGTCCATAATGACGTAACGACTGCAATCCTGTTCGGTCGGGAAGTAAATGCACACCCCGCTTAAAATTCGGATGTTGTCCCACTCCAGAAATATCTTTACTCGACAACTCAGAAAGCTTTGAAGTTTCCACTAGTGAGTTAACAAATTCTGAAAGACCTGTCTCAAATTCACCACCAATCCACAAATCAATCTCAGGATTCAGGTACTCATCCTCGGCAAGCAGTGAAGCATACAAACCAAATCCAATAGTACGTATTTTAGGATTAACTAGCTTTGCCCCTCTTGCAAATTCCAAGCCTAATCTGGACGCGGTATGCATGGAACATGAAATCGCAAGAACATCAATGTTCTTTAAATCGAGATCTATTTCCGAGGTCGATAAGTCTAGAACGCTCACGTCACAGTTCGCCCCACGAAAAATAGATGCGGCAGTAGCCACCGGAATCGGCTGACGGCCTAATTCATATGCAGAAACGATTAACACTCTAAATGTATGTGAAGATTTGTTTGTAATCACAGGCTCCAAAAGCACACTATCAGTATATTAAGAACTATCCTGACGGTCTTAATCATAGAGCCTGAAGGAGTCTGAATATGGGAAGATTAGAAAATCAAGTTGCCGTGGTAACCGGTGGTGGTAGGGGAATCGGAAGAGCAATAGCGCTTGAGCTGGCCCGCGAAGGTGCAAGTGTTGTAGTTTCTTCAAGGACCCGAGACCAATTAGATTCGGTTGTAGACGAAATTAAACGCATTGGAAGTAGTGGTCTCGCAGTAGAGGCTGATGCGCTGATTCGAGACGACTCCAAGGAACCAGTCCGCCAAGCAATCGCACGCTTCGGCAAAGTCGATATTCTTGTGAATAATGTTGGAGGCGGGGTACCAGGAGATCAAAATCCCTACACTCATGACGACGACACGTTCGAGGCCAATCTAGCTCTGAATCTAACCTCAGCATATTGGACGACTCGTGAAGCATTACCGCATATGAAAGAGAATGGGTACGGCCGAGTTCTAACCATCGGATCCGGCTACGCAAAACGTAGTGGCGGAGCGCTCGCATACACAACAGCAAAACATGGACTTATAGGATTCACAAAAGCACTCGCCGGACAAGTCGCGGCTGACGGCATCACCGTTAACTGTTTATGTCCGGGATGGACAAATACAGCTCTAGTTGACTGGGAAGCTATGGGTAAGGCTGCCGGAATATCACCCGAAGAAGCTCATGCTTGGCGTGCGTCAGAAAATCTACAAAATAGGGTACTCGAACCCGAAGAGCTTGGACCTATGGCTGCGTTGCTTGCAGCTCCCGAATCAGCTGGGATCACCGGGCAAGTAATTAGCGTAGATGGGGGCTATAAGGTTTAAAAGGCCTACTCATCGAGTCTCTTCAAGGATTCGATTTCCTCGTAGTGAATTAGTCACCAATCAACTCCAAGCTCTTTTGCTGGGCCTTTCTTGAGAATTCCTCTGCAAAATATGAGCACAAACCAGTATATTGCTCCGGGTCGAGCAGATCTAATATATCGGCTCTAGACAGTCGCTTAGTCACCTCAGACTCCTCTTGTAGTGTCTCTGTAAACGGCCTTCCCTCATTGACTGATTTTTGTGCAGCATCATAAACGACATCGTGAGCTTTTTGTCGCCCCATTTCCTGGCCTAATTCCAGCATGATTCTCTCAGACAGTATGAGCCCACCGCTAAGCTCAAGGTTCTGCCTCATCCGGTCGGGGAATACCTTTAGATCTGAAAATATTTCAATCAGCCCAGAAGTAATTTGTCCCGTGAGTACGCACGTCCTATCGATGGCAGAATTAATCATCATGCTGGTCGTTTTATCAGCCTCATGTTCAGTTTGCATTGCTTCTAGAGACATCGGCACAAATGTCCGAACTTCTGAAGCCCAGGCGACAACATCCTGACATAAACGAGGATTACGTTTCTGAGGCATAGTCGATGAACCGACAGCACCCAGAGGCACAGGTTCTTCAACTTCACCAAATTCCTGTTTCATCATGGTATAAATTTCACGTGACATTTTGCTAGCTGTCGCGGCAAGCATGGCGAGAATAGTAATATATTCGGTCAGATGATCGCCTATCACTCTTGACGGCATAGTCATTGAACCTAATCCTAAATCCTCGCCAATTAACCTTTGAGTTTCAAGACCAGCAAGACCGACAGATGCCATCGTGCCAGCCCCACCGCCAAGCATTGACACAAAAACTCGTTCTTCGCTTCCTTGCAATCGATCGACATGTCGCATTAATTCATCAATCCATACGGCCACTTTATAGCCGAAAGTAGCCGGAACAGCATGTTGACCGTGAGTTCTTCCCGGTAACGCGTAATCCTTAGTCTTCTCCGCTAGGTCTCCCAGTACATGAAGTAGAGATCCAAGATCCTTTAAGAAACTATCGTGGCATTGCTTAACCAGCAGTATCTTTCCTGTTTGTGTGATGTTCTGAGTCGTGGCGCCCCAGTGAATATATCCGCCTGCGTCTTCGCCACAGACCCTATCTAACTCCCAAATCAACGGGACTAGCGGGTGTCCTGTCTTATTCAATCCGTCATATATATTTTGGAGACTCAACAATTCAAGTTTTGCTTTCTCAGATATCACAGTAGCAGCCTCGACTGGAATTATTCCCTGACTCGCCTGTGCTCGCGCAAGTGCCGCCTCAACATCTAGATAAGACTGAAAAAGATTAGACTCACTAAATATTTCACTGACCGACGTACTACCGTTTTCCTCAAAGGGCGTGTTCTCTTGCATTCATCTCCTCCTCATCAATCTTTGACATTAGATTAATAGAGCGTAATCTCTCGATACGTTTTATTAGTTTGTCTTTGTCTAGGTTCCTACTGATACAAGGAGTGTAAACAGTTTTTTCGCCAAAATTTTAGACAAAGCCACTACCCCGACACAGGAATTAAGGGTACCAACACCTAACGCAATATCTCGTGTTAATTATGAAATATGATTAGCAAGTCTGAACTATAAAGTGGTCTGCCACCTAGCATCACTTAGTATGGCTGAGAGTAACCTCGCCCTCGTGTACCACGATTTCACCTTTGATCTTATCCTGATTAGCTTCCCCCCTTGCGGCTCTAGCTGCAGCCGAACGGTCAAAAGCATCTTTGTCAGGGTAGACCGAAGTAAGCACCGCGCTCGCGTCACCTGTTGTCACTGCTAGCAATATTTCAGCTTCAGGGAATTCAGCAGCGGCGTTCGCCGTGTAGTCGTCTGCAAAGGTCTTTGCATTTTCTGCTGAAGTAAACTCGACCATATTGATTCTTGCATAACTCATATTCGTCTCCTTGCTGTGCTTTGTCCCGAGAGTGTAACCGTTTCTCACAGAGACTTTATGTAAGAGATGTGCGTTATCAAAATACGCAACTAGTCAGACGGCGGCACCTCACCAATCACGCCATCTTTGCGGAGCACACCCAACGCCTCGCTATCTCGACCTAGTAAATCACCTAGTATCTCGTCGTTGTGCTGACCAAGGGTCGGAGCAGTTCGGCGATAGGTCACTGGAGTCAATTCAAATCGAATCGCATTCCCCGGATAACGACGAAGACCCACATCCGGGTGAGATAACTCGGCCCAAAATTCGCGTTCTGCAAGTTGTCGGTCCTCAACAAGGTCGCGCGCGTCGGCGACAACCGTTGCAATTACCCCTGCTTTCTGGAGCCGCGCCATCAAGGAGTGTGGACTAAAGGATCGGGTGTAATTTCTGATAAGGCTATCAAGCTCATCATGCCGAGCATGTCGCTCCTCGCTGGATAATGACGCTAGCTCAGGATTAAAGCCAGCTAACGTTGTAAGTGCATGCCACTCTTCATTCGAGGTCACTGAGATTGCAATCCAGCGATCATCACCAGCGCACGGATAGAGTCCTTGAGGTGCGTTCACGGGATCACGATTACCCATCCTTGCACGATTCTCGCCTCGGACCTGCGCACCTAGTAATTCCTCACCAATGAAGGAGCCCATGGCCTCAATCATGGCTACCTCTACCGAACGGCCAACATGATCTGGGTCAGCTTCCCTATCTCGGAGTGCGATCAGGACAGCTGAAACTGCGTTCATCCCTGCTACTGGATCAGGCCAAGCAATGCCGGACCGATACGGTCCCGTGTCGAGATATCCCATCATAGAGGAAAGACCCGCACCTGCCTCAATGAGGGGACCGAGCGCTGTTCGATCTTTGTCAGGCCCAGTACTCCCGTAACCGGGCATCGCAACATAAATAATTGACGGGTTAAGCGTTTGCAAGTGTTCAAAGTCGAAGCCGAGTTGCGGCATCACGCGGGGACTAAAATTCTCAATTACTACATCCGCTCCAGCAACCAGTTCCGCGAATAGCTCACGACCGCGTTCATCACGAAAGTTAAGAGTGACCGAGCGGCGATTGCGATGCAGTTTGTTGAAACCACCAAACCGATTCCAGGGCCGGTCACCAATCTCGTTCTCTGGATATAGGTGACTTACAAAGGCAGCAGAGTCTGGAACATCTCGGGGCCCTCTGTTGAAGATCGCCTCGACCGATATCACATCAGCACCGAGATCGCCAAGCATCCGACCAGCCCATGGCCCTGCCCAGACCCGCGTAAGATCGAGAATACGGACACCTTCTAACGGACCATCACTAGGCAGTTCCTCGCTCTGCTCGACCTTGATTTTAGTATGGTTCGGCCAACTAAAATCCCTCTCAGTTATCGATGGTGCCCGTGGGTCTGGATCATGCCCGCTGATCCAGAAAGGGCCACGGGGGAGTCGCAGTGAAGGTATAGCATCAAGATCTCGCCAATAATCGCGAAAGGCGAGCTGTGGGTCATCCAGCAGCTCCAGCATTGTTGGGACAGGACCAACTGGCGCAAAGACACTGTGCCCGATGGAAATAATCTCCTCGATCGTGTGTTCCATCAGCCATGGGAGTAATGCTTCGTCGAACTCGTCTTTGTGTGCGCCACGCGCATAGTCGTCCTTAAAACGTGGGTCCTCTGCAATTTCGGTCAAACCAGCAAAGGCAAGAAAGTTCATCAGTTTTACACCTGAGGCCAAACTGAGCTGCACATAGCCGTTTTGGCACGGATATACGCCCACTGGGTGCCATGATCCTGGCTGTCGATTACCTTCTCTTTTGAGGATATGACCGCCGTGAGTCCACATTGAGGTCGTATGTTGATGAAGCGTCGCTGATCCTTCAAAATGTGATACTTCGACGATCTGTCCTCGCCCAGTAAGGTCTTGCACCCGAAGTGCTGCCATAGTTCCTATGAAGCCATGGGTGCCGGCCTGATAGGCTACATGAAGGCCTGGTCGTCGGATAGGCTCGCGGGAAGGTTCGCCATTTGGGTAGAGCTGTCCTCCAATCGCCTCGTCGGTAAATAAATTCGAACGGTATGTCGAGTACGGGCCTGAACTACCAAATGGCAAAATCTGTGTTCGCACTAAATGCTCGTTATCGATATGAGGGACTTGAGACGCTAAATTATCAGGTGACGAACTCTCAATTACCGCATGCGCACCAGATAACAGTCTCGCCAATCCAGTGTGATCGGCTGCCGGAAGCCTAATCGATCGCTTTGAAGTATTGAGGTAGGCCCAAGTCGTCCCAACGACGTCGCCGTTTGGAAGGGTCAATGGCTCCCCCTCCGAACGAAGCGGATCGCCGCTAGGTGGTTCCACCTTGATTACCGTTGCCCCGTGATCAGCAAACATCTTAGCCGTGTAAGCGCCAGCGACTGAACCAGCAATTTCAACAATACGCAGCGCCTCAAACGGCCGCATACGTCTCACTCCCGTCCGTCATGCTGAGGGTCCAAAGTGGGATCATTACTGACACCAACTAATGTCTTGCCAAAGTTCTGGCCAGCCATCATCGCGCGGAACGCGCTTGGCGCCTGTGATAACCCAGTCCATAAATCCTCTTTGTATTTGATCTGGCCAGCCTTCATCCAGTCACCCATTTCAGTAAGGAACTGACTCTCATAGTCTCGTACGAAATTCCCTACGGACAGTCTCTGCGCCGTTATGTCTTTGGTTTCGAACACAGACTTGCCATCTGCCATCCAAGTTTCGAAGGTTATTTCAAGCTCTTCGTTGCCGTATTGGGAGATGAGACCACACAAGCTAATCCTTGCGTGGCGGTTGAGGACAGGCAGCACTGCATCGAATACCTTGCCGCCGACACTTTCAAAATAAACGTCCGCCCCATCTGGACAAACGGACATTAGATCGGTCTCGAAACTCTCACTTAGGTGAGATACACAGGCGTCAAATCCCAATGTCTCGGTAACAAAAGTACATTTCGCCTCAACTCCAGCAATGCCCACCACGTGACAGCCTAAAAGCTTAGCGATTTGTCCTACTACTTGACCAACCCCGCCCGAAGCGGCGGATACTATCACTGTTTCGCCAGGTTGCGGCTGGCACTGCACAACCAAGCCTGAGTAGGCCGTAAGTCCGAGCATACCCAACACACCGACGGCTGTGGAAATAGGTGCAATTGATGGATCTAGCTTACGCGGGAACATGTACTTAAACGCTGAAATATTTTCCCCGGTAAGACCATACTCCTGCCAGCCGTTGGTATTGAAAACAAATTCACCAGGTTCATAGCCAGCAAGGTTACTACTTACCACTTGGGACACAGTCCGACCGTGACAGACTTCATCCAAGACATCCGAAGCACCTCGCCAACGACCCCACTGATACGGATCAAGAGACAGATAGATCGTCCGTGTCAACATTTGGTTCGATCCAGGCTCTGGAATGTCCGTCTCGACCATGCGGAAATCCGCATCGGTTGGCGAGCCATCAAGAGGTCTGCGAGCCAAGAGCCACTGCGTGTTCATCAACAAGGTTCTCCAGTCTTACGAGAAGAGTCAGCTATCTAAAAAATTAACGAGAGATGAAAGTTGCTTACTCGAATAAATCTATTCGATTATTGGGATCATTACCTGCGTTTCAATTTTTACCCCAGAGTCAGTTATCACCTTTGCATTTTCAGGATCGCTCATAAAAGCTTGAATTGCCTCTAGTGATTCAACCTCAAGACACACGTGAACCATATTGGGATTCTGAGCCTCCATGCCAGTATATATAGTCTCTATGCCTGCCTCTTTCCTCGCAGGTTCATGAGCCATAAAGATCTCTTTCCAATGTTGATAACCGTTTGTTACCTCCATGCTTCCAACTATTTTCATGGTGAACATCCTTCCGTTCAGGTGAAATATAGCAGACAACTGGCGGGTAATATCGACTATGTAAATGGTGTATTTTTGACTGCTAGTCAGACGGTGGCCAACTGTCACCTAGTTTGACGCTGTCAGCATCTAGGTAGTCGGTGTCCAATTCAACAACGTAGGTCCCACCATCTGAAGTTCGGATGGTAAATTTTGTATACTCTGATACCTTTCGGAACATCGTAATAACCGAGGCACATTCATTCGCACCCCGAACCGCCAAAACTTGATTTCCGTTCCATACTTCGCACTCAGATATTATTCCAACAACAATATCATTTTGGGTCTGTTCTGAAGTCGAGTCTGTACAACTCAACAAAAATATCAGCGGAACTATAAATATGAGTAATTTTTTCATCTACATCGAAACTACATCAATGATCTCTAAAGAGGTGACCAATTCTCACAGAGCGTTAATGGAGTTTCGACTCCCGGCAAACCATAGAGTAAAGCCGGTTCCAGCAAGTACTACCGCTATTCCCGCAAAGATCCACATCGCTATTCCAAATCCAAACTGATCCATCGCCCAAGCTCCACCAAATATAGAAGTGGCTATGACAACTGACATTGCTGCATTTGCGACCGAAAGAACGGTTGCTCGATTAGATTCTAGAGTTCTTTCTGCGAGATACTGGTTCACATGTGGCTCAAGCAGCGGAAGGAATAAGGCCGGTAAAACGCACAGTGGGAACAACCATAAAGACGTTGAGGTGGAAAGAATAAAAGCCACCGCTGAGGCGCAAGCCGCCATACCAAACCACTTCGGTAATGAAAGAAAATGTATGGCTCGACCAGCCCATATCGAAGAGAACCCCATTAGCCCAAAAATCAACGCCATCCACCAACCGAATTGGAAAGTCGGCAGACCATAATTTGAAAGTGTCTGAGGCAAGGTAAGAAGCAAAATTGCCAGTGACATTTCGGGAATTGCTTTCAAACAAATGATTCCAGACACGCGCGGGTTAGCTAACACAGAAATTATGGACTTCAATCCAGTAGAGTGCGCGTTTTGTGCTGAAGGTTCTTCGTTTCTTGGTTCACTGAAGAATAACGACACACAAACAAGAATTAATCCAAATAGAGCCGTGAGAATAAATGGAACCGAAAGACTGGTCCAAAGTAATAGGATGGGGCCGAGCGCCGTGGTAGTGGCAATTACCATCAAGGCTCCTGCATTAAGAAATCCTTCGTATTGAGCATACTTTTCGGTTATTTGTTGTTTTTTTAAGCTTTCAAAAAGAAATGCTGTATCAGTTCCGGAGATGAAGCTATCACCGAGTCCCCAGATTAAGTAAGCAGAAAGCAACAGGATTGGACTAGCAGAAAATCCAAATACTAAGAAACCCAATGTAAATAATAGAGAGCCTAAAACAAGAGATCTTTTTCTTCCCCACTTATCAGTAATTATTCCAGTGGGAATTTCAAGTGAAATAACAAATATCCACCAAGCCGCCTCAAACGCGAGGACTGTCCCTAGGCTCAGTCCTCTCTGCTCAATGAGATAAACAGACCAAATTGCTTCCCCAAACGAGGCCCATCTAAAGATCCACCAAAGTGAAAGAAGACGCAAATCCTGTAGTTTGTGTTTAATGTGACTAGGCCTTTGTTATGTTGAAAGGATTCCGACTGATAAGACGCCA
>CAJXBM010000048.1:0-12874 GCA_913051185.1 uncultured Chloroflexota bacterium
AGTCAGGTGTACCGACTACATAACCCTGGAGAACACCATCTGCATCACTTTGCCAGATTGAAACAGCACCAGCTGCGGTGGCAACTGCAGAAGCAGTATCACCTGAAGTTACTACACATGTGTAGGAACCTGTAGCTGCACCTGTACAACCTGTACCAGATAATGCTGCACCTGTAACAGCAGCTGCATAAGTCAGAGACTTACTTGCAACGACTGCACCACCACTAACAATAGCTAGCGTTCCTGTACCACCCTTTTGCGGAGCGATAACAGAGATCGTTAGACCAGTGGCCTTGGAGATTGTGCCTGACCCATTAGCTGGAACAATTGCTCCACCAGTCTGGGAATTCGCATTAACAATAGTGATTGCCTTATCAGCAGAAAGCTTGAAGCCATTGGCGTCATAAGCCCATACTGTGAATACACCAACCGAACCAGGCTCAATTGAGTCTGGACCAGTCAACGTATAAGTCTTAGCAACACCACGTACGTTTAACGTTACGGTTGCACTGACAGCCTTAGCAGCATCTTGAGCAGTTATGTTATAGATACCAGCTGTTGCGATATCGATACCAGTTCGTGCCTTACCTGTACTACCAAGTTGTAGTGTGCTGGTGTGACCTACGACGTTTGTGGCGCCGTAAGCGGAGTTATCAAGGATAATTCCAGCGGTCGAAACACCTAGACCTTTTGTAGCTACACCATCGTCATCAGTGAAGGAAACCAACGCATTTGCAGGGTTACCTGCAGAGTCAGTACCAACCAAGTAGAGGGCGTAAAGACCATCTATTTCATCATCACCATTGTCACCTGTTGTCAAAGCTGAACGAACGAGGTTTCCATCGTCGTTTGTCTGAGGCAACATGTTCGCATCATGGGCGCTGTATACGGTCTCGCCGAAGTTGCGGTTCTGCAGACTCATTGTCAATGAAGACAATGTGTTGTTAGTTCGGTGAATAACACCTGTAGCATCCACTAAGTCACCAGTTGTACCAGTGTACGAAATTGAGTACGTGTAACGGAAGTTACCTGTACCAGGTAGCCCCTTAACAGCTGCTGTATCTTCAGACGTCGTAGTTGTCATCGTCAAACTCTGTGTACCAGAATTTGTGAATACAACAGTCGACGGTGCATCAAGCAGTGTCAATGTAGCTGTACCAACAAGCTGCTGAACAGCAGAGTCAACAAAGTCGAACGTAATAGTGTCTGTCCTTGTTGTTGTTGTACTAGTAGATACAGAGGCAGTGTTCGTGATGTACGAACGCTGCTCAGTTGGAGAAGCTCCAACATCATACTTACCGTCGGCATCTAAGTCGACGTAGTCAGATGGTGCACCCTTGAAGGTCATATGAATGATGCCTTCACTGTCAGTGGTAGAACCAGTTGCGTAAACTAGCCCGGTTCGAGCACCCTTAACAGCAATTAACGCTTCACCAGCAGCAGTTGCCTTCACTGAGAATGAACCAGTAAAGCCACCTGTTGACTTTGGTGTGTTGATCTGGATTAACTGACGCTCAGCGTAAGTGTCTTTACCAGACAGACCGTTAATTGTAATGATGTTCCCGTTTGCACCAACAGCACCAGCTGCTGCATCGTGCCATGGGTACCAATTTGTGTTGGTAGCATCATCAATAGTTTCACATGCGGTAGTACCGTTAACAGCACGTGTTACCGATGCGGTTGTGTTGTCAGTAGTCAACTTAACCTGCTCGACACGACCCGCTGGGGTTGTACAAGCAACAGTTCCTACGTCACCAACATCAATGTTTGTAACAGCAGCAAGCGTCCAGCCAGTGTCAGTAGCAGATGCTATAGCCGACGCAGCTGTTGTCAAAATAGTACCTACACCAGTAGTTCCAGTTGGAACTGGTGTGCGCAGTAGTTGAAAAACTTCAACAGTCTGTGCATTAGCACTGTTTACAGTGATCGTCTGATCTGTATTGACGTTTGTAGTACATGCCACACCATTGTCGGCAATCGCTGCGAATACGTTACTAATAGGTGTGTTGTCAGCAATTGTTGCCGCATTACCATTAACGCCACGTGATGCTTCTAATGCACCAGTCGCAGTAACCGAGATTACTTTCAAAACCTCGTTAGCTGTTGCCAGCTTCGCTGTATATGTTGATCCATAACCTAGACGAAGACCATCCACACCATCATCAATGGCCTGAGTTTCTTCAGTAGCGCCTGTTGTCGCAGCATCATACAACAACGCGGTGGTCATCTCGATCTCACTCGCGTCAATCGTACAAGCAGCCGCTTCGACTGTCTTAGTTACAGGAGAACTTGAAATCATCATAGTGATAGCTAGCACAAATGCTAGTGACACTGCTCCGAGTTTCCAAATCTGTGCGTTGATCGTTTTCAAAGCACTTTCCTTTCTTTTATTGCTTCATATTTTCTTGCTTGGATAATTCAGTTTTATCACCAACAGGATTAAGCCTTTGAAGCACTTGAGGCTAAATCTTCCTGGATACTGATTCTTATTTCTGCTTCTTCTTATTTCCTTTCGAATGGCAGGCCAATTACTGTTCACCGTTGGCGTTGTCCTTGGCTTCGCCGCTCGAGCGGGACGCAGCCAAATGACTACAACACACGAACGACACCAGACAGCACAGCCCTCTGCTTTTAGTTACAAAAGATAGAACGCACGAATTACGCAAACGTTAACGCATAACTGGTTTTGTTCTATACATTCTGAATGACCCAAGTTTACTTAATATTTCCCCTATACGCTGCTGATTGGAGCAAAACACGAAAAATAGGGTCATTACCCTCGATTTTTAGTGAAATCGAGGGTAAATTGCTCGAGTTCACAAAACTAAGGCTATTTTTCCTCAATTGTGACAGAAATCATCTTATCGCCTGGAGTGCTGGCGCCCATGGGATCTCGAGGTTCAATCGCCAGCACATGCTCTAATCCCTCAGTAACCTTCCCAAAAGCCGTATATCTATTAGTTAAATGCGGCGCTGCATCAAGCATTAGATAGAATTGTGACCCATTCGTACCAGGTCCCGCATTTGCCATCCCAATAACCCCTTGTTCAAATTCAGTTTCATTTAGTTCATCCTTGAATTGATAGCCAGGACCACCGGATCCAGTACCTGTAGGGTCTCCTCCCTGCGCAACAAAGCCAGGAATAACTCGATGAAAAGTCAATCCATCATAAAATCCTTGCCTCGCGAGAAACACAAAGTTATTCACCGTGAACGGAGCTACGTCAGCAAATAGCTGAATCCTAACCTCCCCAGTATCAAGCAAAAGCACTGCTTCGTATTGACCCTGCGGGTCAATTGACATTTCTGGTGCCGAATCCCATTTTTGTGCAGTCATATCGTTATATTCCTCTCTAATACCACTTAATTTATCTAATTCACGCTACTTCTCTACGATTTTTATCGTTTTGATGACTTCAGCTGCGGGTTGTGACGGGCCAGGCTCACGTACAGTAATACTTCTCACGATATCCATTCCATCCACCACTTCGCCGAACACGGTAAAGTCTCCGGTTAACCAAGGAGTAGGTGCAAGCGTAATGAAAAATTGAGAACCACTCACGCCAGCAGGTGACTTTGCCATCGATATCAATCCCTCGCGATCCAAATAGATATCGTTTATTTCCTCATCTAAGTAATAACCTGACCCACTCATCCCTGTGCCCGTGGGATCTCCTCCCTGTGCAACGAAATCAGCAATAACTCGATGAAACGTCAGTCCATCAAAAAAGTTATTTCTCGACAAAAAGATAAAATTATTCACGTAATTTGGAGAACGGTCAGCAAAAAGAGAAATACGTATCTCTCCACCCTTTTCTAACTCGATAATCGCCTCATATTCTGTACTTTCAGAAAGAACAAACTCAGGTTGCGTGTCATAGTTTCTTCTAATTGCCCCACTGTCATTAACCGCCGCCGCAGTTGCTTCGGCTGAGGCAGTTGCAGTGGCTGCGGCCTGATCAGGTTCATTAGATGGCTCATTCGAACTAAGGATTGACGTAAGAATAGGCGTCCCGATGGACGCAACAAGCACGACTAATCCTACAACGACGATCACTCGCATATTTCGTTGCATAACACCCATAATCCCTGGGAATTCAATCGGATCATTTTTGGTCTGTGCGGTGCGTCTTCGATCTGAACGAGCCATTTGCTATTCCTCTCATCAGTCAATTCATCCGGTACTGGTGCCCCCGGCAGGATTCGAACCTGCGGCCCCTGGTTCCGGAAACCAGTGCTCTATCCCCTGAGCTACGGAGGCTCACAGATGATGCTAGCATCCAAGATACTTCATCGTCTCTTAGTTGTATTAGCCCGCTGCTCTGTCATAGGGACCACGTAGGTCTGACGGAAGTAAATCCGCTATCGCATACATAATCTGATCGGTCGCTTTCTCGACCCCAGCACTGTTAGCTTCTATACCCTGCAAGTTTACTGGGGCACCAAATCGGACCACAATATGTGGTCGTCTCCGGACTATCCACTGGAAAAACACATGTGGAAATTTAACATTTGACCCTCTGATTGAAACTGGTATAACAGGTTTACCGGACTTAAGCGCAATCAATGCAGCCCCACCATGAGCCACTTGCAACGGACCACCACCGGATCTGGTCCCTTCAGCAAATAATAAAATGGCTTCACCTGTCGAAATTAGACGTAAACTTTCGCGTAGTGCCTTCAAATCTCGACCATTTCTCTTAACTGAATACGCGCCATAGGCCGTAAATATCCAACCAATTAATGGGAGTGAGAACAATTCTTGCTTAGCCATCGTACGGAGTCTTCTGCCTGGAGATGAAGCTGCGAGCAAAGGTGGATCGATGATGTGCACATGATTAGAGACCAGCACACAACCTTGCCCCTGAGGAATATGCTCCACACCACTCACATCCCACTTCGCAAGCAAAAAAACTGCCAATCGCATAAGTGAAGAAAGCGTCTTGTACACCACTAAAATCACTATACCAAATAAAAATTTCTTCACGTATTAGTCCAAGCCTAGTATCGTCTTCAGTTGTACTTACTTTGCGTATAAATCCAAACAGACATCAAGTACCTGACGCTCACTAAGATCATCAGTAAGTATCACAGTAGCATCCTCTGCTGCTTGTTCGGGTCTTATCGAGCGTTTGCCGGTATCGTCTGCTCGGTCACGATAGGCGGTGGCGTCTTGAACTTGTTGCATGGTGGAGTTCTGTCCAGCCTCAATTTGTTCTGCGTGTCTGCGCCGTGCCCGCACCTCTATAGATGCATCCAAAAAGATTTTTGTTTCGGCTTCCGGAAGCACTACTCTGCCGATATCTCGCCCGACCATTATTACCGCTTCCCGACTGGCCACAAATCTCTGTCGGGCAACCAGCATAGAGCGTACCTCAGGAAGTTTCGCAATCAACGAAACCGTGGCCTCGATTTCTGACTTACGTAATTGGTCATTAACAGGCACCGAATCCAATAAAATTAATGGAATTTCCGGGGTGTCCCAGCGGAGATCTAAATCCAAATTTTCAAGCCACTCGACAACCCTGACTGAATCGTCAGGCGAAATTTCTGCTTGCAAAACACTGAGTGTGGCTGCTCGATACATTAAGCCCGTATCACAAAAAGGAATACCAAGATGACGGGAAAGTTGCCTGCCTATGACGCTTTTACCAGACGCTGTTGGTCCGTCAATGGCGATACTGCTCTCTATATGTTGGGTATCAATGGCGCTCGAATAACCTTCTATTTCGGACCTACTTTCGTCCTACAGCTGCTAATTATAACCATATCCAGCTAAATACTAGCGGACGAACCCAGTAGATGGGCGAGCCATCAGAGCGAACATTGGTCCCTTAGTTTGGTCTAAGCACCAGCTCTGCACGGAGAACTTCACGGGTCACAAACACGAAATCAGACTCTGCCGATTTCAACTTGGTCAGCATGACCTCGTTATTCAAGTCAAGCTTCTCGAGAGTTTGAATGAGAGTGCCAACGTCACCCTGATATTTCCTGAATGTTGCTAAATCAACAGTGCTCGAATGACGTCTTAAATTAGTCGAAATCCCCTCCGAGAAACTAAGTAACTCCGACAGTTGCGGTGCGCTAATCGCCGTACCTTCATCGACTTGTCCTGCCAAACGACTGACCATCATCCCGTACGCACTTAATGTGCCGTGCTTTACCTGTGCTACTTCCAAGGCTTCATGCATACTGTCAGCTGCAACCACCTGTGCCACCATCAGAGAAGCTGCAGACTCTTTGTCTTCAGGTTGAATAGTCTGCAATGCCACCATGGCAGCTGAAATCGCCTGCTGATATTGCTCACCTTTATCAGTCATATCTGCACTTTGTTCCGCAAATCGCAAGTCAGCCCCTAACAAAGCCAAATGATCCGTTAATTCACGAAGTAATTCAACTGATATCGCCGTACCATCAGACATTGAACTAAAGATATAACTAGTCCCAATAACGATCGCTTCAACGGGCTCTTTCCCAATTAATATGGGTCGAGCTTCGTTTACCAAATCTGTATGATCCGTAACAAGGCTTGTCGAAATGTTTTCAGTCACTGACTCAGGGATATCAGTCATCGCACCTGAAGGCGACTGCAACACTCGAACACTTGAAACCTGAGCGGCAGAACTGTTGACTGATTGAGTAATCTCGCCTCCTGTGTCACCTGGATTTATCCAAAGGATAACTGCTAATGTGGCGACGCTCGCTGACACTGCGGTAACTATTGACCCACGTAACGGCATAACTGCATGAACTAATTTGCCGATGACACCTAACTCCTCAACCGATTCGGTCCGGGAGCCGGTAGCGTGCAATATCGCTGCTCTTGAACGCATGTGGAAAGATTTAAATGACGGTCTCGCAGTTACATCATCAGCAGCGTTTCGTAACACCGCACCCACAGCCAATAATTCACTTAACTCTGGGTCCTCACGCGAATCAATATCTGATTCACCGTGACTGATTAACTTATTAAGACTCTCGTCAAGCCGTGTAGCCTGAACTGACTCCTCGTCTAAAAAATCTGATGACTTGAACATACTCATCTTTGACTCTCCACCCCTTGTAGGTCAAATTCCCCCGCAAGAATCGTCCTTAAATTCTTCAATGCTTTGTGTTGCAATACCCGTACATTTCCGGGTTCCTTCCCTAATAAAGCAGCTACTTCGTTCACATTCATATCCCCCATGAATCGAAGCTGAATGACATCCCGCTGACTCTCGGGTAATTGGTCAATGGCGGCTGCAGCCTGTTCCAATAGAAATTTACGTTCCGCAAGCTCCTCGGGTCCAGGTGCCTGATCTGCAACCCAGACCGGCTCATCTTCGTAATGTACGTCAACCCGGCTTCTAGTTTCTCTTTTACGATAGGTCGAAATGATTTGATTTCTGGCAATTCTGAAAAGCCACGCCCTAAATGGATTGAACTCCACAGACTCGTCATCTCGTTTTCGCTTCGTATCTCGCCAAGTGAATTTATCGATGCTTGTAATAGCCTTGAGGAATATTTCTTCGGTAAGATCTTCCGCATCAGTCTCGTTACTAAGCTTACTGAGACAAAATCGATAGAGTGGAACCACGTAGATGTCGTAGAGAGCGCCGATTGCTCGTTGATCGCCGGCGGTCGCAAGTTCGACGAGTTCTCGCTCTTGTGCGAGAGACGAGCCTTCATCAGGCTGACGCGAGGTGCCTTTGTGCGCAGGCATTGTATCCTCCGACTAGTCATACCCATCCACCTCGTTCGATTGTACCCGAATTCCCCTGAGTTCACTCATTTTTTTAATCCGCACTGTCAGGTGCGGCTTTCAACAGTCACCGCCATGACAAATACTTTAAATCTTGCTTTCACCAACGCACGTAAGGTGAAAACGTTACCTTGTGAGCCGAAAAATTAAAGCGCAAATAGTCATTTTATCGACTATAAAGACGTAGAAAACCTAACTGACACAACTCGATTATCTCGTACTTTTTTTCACTAGAAATACACCTGACCTGTCATATCTTGATAATCTTACAAATCAAACTGCCAAATAATTTAGCTAATCTAAGTCAGTAAAAAACTTTGCCACGTCTTGGGCATAATTCTCAGATACTTCAACCGCAGGGAAATGCCCACCTGATTCATACTCTGCGTAGTGAACCAAATTGTAGCCGCGTTCCATCATTTCACGAGGCGGAGCGAACGGTTCTGCCGGGAATTTTGCGTAACCAGTTGGAACGGTTACAGGTTGACCGAAGACTGCACGCTGATCCGTTGGAATGTTAGTCATTTCGTAGTAGATTCGAGCTGCAGACGTAATCCTGCCAGTAGTCCAGTAGGCCATTACGTTAGTCAAGAAAAGATCTTTATCGACAAAATTCCACAACGAATGCGCGTCATCATCGTGTTCTGTCCATGCCCAAAATTTTTCCAAAATCCATGCTAAAAGTCCTACAGGGGAGTCGGTCTGGGAATATCCTAGCGTCTGTGGTCGAGTTCCCTGCAAGCGACTATAGCCGGTTTCGGCGGGCTCCCATCCTGCTCGGTAGGCCAAAAAATCCTGTTCAGCTTGAGTTGGTTCCTGTCCAGCCGGAACTGGAGTGGGTGTGCCAAAATTCACATGCAAGCCAACCACAGATTCCGCACATTGCACTGCAATCATTTTACCGATAATAGAGCCCCAGTCACCGCCTTGGACCCCGTAGCGCTCGAAGCCTAAAGCTTGCATGACATCATTGAGCCTCAAGGCTATCTTTCCTGGATGCATTCCGGGCTCCCGCACAATATCTGACCAACCAAAGCTAGGTAAAGACGGAGTCACCACTGTAAAACCATGGCTAGCAAGTTTTGGCGCAGCTTCAATGAATTCAATTACTGAACCGGGCCAACCATGATTGATGAGTAACGGAAAACCTCGCCTTTCAACACCTTCAGGCGGTTCATAAATAATGGCGTGCGTCAGCTCATTCGTTCCAGGTGTTTGAATTTTTACGTGACGACCAATGCTATTAAGTTTTTCAAGGGATGCGCGCCAGTCATAACTATTTCGCCAGTAATCAACCAACTCACGAAGCACATCATCGTGAGTACCAGTGCCCCAGCCGGTATCCCAACCTATATCCGGCCAACGCACATTATCTATGCGCCCATGCAAATCCGACACCATTTCTTGATCAAAATCTATCTGAAAGTCTTCGACGTTAGCCGCCATACCGCCCCCTAAATAATTCTCATGCCACCAGAATACACCCCATGACAAAACCATGTGGCCTTCACATCTGGTGATAAATAGTAGTCGAAAATTTATCGATCAGAGCGCCAGACAGTCCCGAAGCCTATCGCAAGATTTCTACTCTTTTCCCTTTTGGCGAAGCGATTTTTTCTTTGCCATGGCCGTATCACCAATATGTTGTTCACCTCGTTCAGTAGACAACAGAACCTGACGGTGACGTTCACGAAATCGCTGTTTTTTCTTCTCAGTGACCTGATCTACACATTTTGGACAACTTACACCGCGCTCGAACAGCGGTGAGTTGGATTCTTTAGTTGAAATAGGCTGCTGACAGGCATAGCAAAGTTCGTACGTTCCTTCAACCAGGTTATGTTTTAGGGAGACACGACCATCGAAAACGAAACATTCACCTTCCCAAAGACTCTCCTCTTCAGGAACTTCTTCTAAGTATTTCAATATACCGCCCTGCAGGTGATAAACCTCGTCAAATCCTAACTCACGCATGTAAGCCGTAGCTTTCTCACAACGAATACCTCCGGTGCAATACATCGCAACGGTCTTCGGTCGCTTGCGCTCTTGAGAAAGCTGATCGGCCCAAGCGGGAAAATCGACAAAGCTTTCGGTCTCCGGTTCAATCGCATTGGGAAAATGACCGATTCCAAATTCATAGGTGTTTCGTGTATCGACAACCAGCACATCATCTCTAGAAATTAGAGCATTCCATTCACTGGGCTTAACATATTGTCCTGCGTCTCTTGCAACGTCCACATCAGGCTTGCCCATTGTGACAATTTCTTTCTTTATTTTCACCTTCAGTCTCTTAAAACTCTGATCGACACTTTCGGAATATTTGATCACTAGGTCATCGATTTCAGGCCACTCCTGAATGAAATCGAGTACGCAGGTAATCGCACCTGCTCGGCCTGAAATAGTACCGTTAAGTCCTTCATTAGCTAAGAGTAAGGTTCCAAGAATCTCGAGCGATTTGCATAATGATTGAAGCTCTTGTTGTTTTTGTCTTAAATTTGTGAGCCCAGTGAAGTGATAGAGAGAAGCCACGGTATACGTAGTGGCTTGGCTATTTTCATCCTGTATCAAGTCAGTCATAGTCAATAAATCCCCAGATTCAAAATCATCCTATGTTCACCGAGTGTTCCAAAGGAGTGCAGAGTATTTTACAACGGTCTGCTACTCTTCCTTGTAGTTCTCTTCGAGGATCCCTTTTTACTTTAGCGTTTTTGTTAATTTCTCCAAACGAACAACCGCCACAACGCCAATCATTCCAAAAACAAACCCCAATACTGCAAGTGCCTCCATAAGGCTATCTCTCTCTTTGATTTATTGTTCTAACTATTCGACCGTCTATTCGACCGTTACCGTTTTGGCCAGGTTTCGTGGCTGGTCAACATCAGCACCTCGACGAGTCGCTATCCCGTATGAAAATAATTGCAGCGCCACGATAGCGGGGATAGGAGATAAAATCGGGTCAATATCTGGAACAATTAGCGTATCAGTTGCAATAGCGTTCATACTCGAATCGCCTTCCGAAACGAGTGCTATTACAGCCCCCCCACGTGCTCTTATTTGCTCAATATTAGAGCGCATTTTGTCGTGCACATCTCCTTGGGTACAGATCGCAAGCGTCGGCATTTGGTCATCAATCAAAGCGATGGGACCATGCTTCATCTCTCCGGCTGAATAACCCTCAGCATGGATGTATGAGACCTCTTTGAGTTTAAGTGCCCCTTCCAAAGCGACGGGATAACCCAAGCCTCTACCCAAAAAGAGAAAGTTGTTACTTGTCGAATATTTTTCAGCTAACTTATCAATTTTGTCAGTAAAGTTAAGTACTTTAGATATGGTTGCCGGAAGTAAAAGTGCTTGTCGAACTTGTTCCCGCTCGACCTCGGGTTGCAGCACACCTCGTTGTTTTCCCAAAAATAATGAAAGCCCGTGCAATGCAATCACTGACGCGATCATCGTCTTCGTTGAGGCCACTGCAATTTCAGGGCCGGCGTGAAGCATCATCGTGGAATCGGCTAGACGTGTAGTTTGTGACCCAACGGAATTAGATAATGTAATTTGTGGACAGCCAGCTCGTTTGGCTTCCTCCATAGCAGCGAGCGTGTCAACAGTCTCGCCTGACTGAGTGACAGAAATGACTAATGTATTCTGATCCAAAAGTGGACGCCGGTACCTAAATTCAGCAGAATTATCAACCTCAGTAGGAATTCGAGCAAACTGTTCGAGGTAATGGCGACCAATCATGGCTGCATGCATTGACGTACCCATCCCGACGATTAAACATCTATTAACCGATTTCAAATTCTCAACACTAAATCGCTCATGATTAAGCTCGGACGAAAGATCGATGGTTTCGGCTGTGCCGGAATATCTGCCCCGCATGCCGTTCAAAAGGGTTTCAGGCTGCTCGTGGATCTCCTTGAGCATGAAATGTTTGAATGTACCCTTGGCAGCCGTCACGGGATCAAGTGAAAGTCTCTCTGGTGTTCTAGTCTTACGCTCCCCATCCGACGAAAATACTCGGACCTCAGTTGGTCGAATATCCACAATCTCGTCTGACTCAAGAAAAATAAATTCCTGGCTATACGGGAGAAGTGCTGAGAGGTCAGAGGCCACTAGAGATTCATCTTCACCTATCCCAATTACTAGTCCGCCAGCATTCCCCACCCGAGCCCCCACGAGTCGGTCCGGCTGTTGGCTATCCACAGCAAGAAATGAGTACGCACCGCTAGCTTCAGACAAAACGAGCTGGACTGCCTTAACAAGGTCCAAGCCCGCATCGAGACTCCCCGCAAGCATGTGAGCCAGAACCTCGGTGTCGGTGTCAGAGCTGAATAATCCTTGGCCATATTGTCGCCTAAGATCTTCCCAATTCTCTATAATCCCATTGTGTACAATGGCAACTCTACCAAACGGATCTAATTGTGGATGAGCATTTTTTTCGGAAGGTGTACCGTGAGTAGCCCATCGAGTATGACCAATTCCCGCTCTAGCATCCGACATTTCCCCTTCAAGTTTTGCACTAAGTTCGCTTAGTTTTCCCTCTGAACGAATGACCTGCATATTAGTGGGTGTGAGGAGGGCAATTCCGGACGAGTCGTAACCACGATACTCCAAACGACTCAAGCTATCGAGTAGTATTCGTGAGGCGAATCTTTCGCCGGTATAGCCAACTATTCCACACACCTCAGAAACTCCAAATCCATAGCAATCATGCCCTGCCAGAAATTACTATCATGTAAATTATATCCACTAAGTACTAATTGGACGGAGCCCCCAGTATGGACCCAATAGATCAAGCATCTGAAATTCCCGATAGCCTCCTCCGACACATTTACAAGTATGACAAGTCACTTCCACTCTTGGCCACGAGCGAGCCGGAATTAGTGCTTGATGCAGCTACAAGATCCCCGCTCAAAATTCTGAAATCAGAAAGAGTGACCTTCAGCAGCACCCATGATCAGCGCGTACTGGCCACAGTTACTAAACCAAACGCAAATGGAACTTTTCCCGCAGTAATTTTGCAGCACGGGTCCACACCGCTAGGGAGATTCTCATGGACGAGTCGACAAAAAATTATCCATCACTGGGCTTCAATGGGTCTTACCATTATCGCAGTTGACGCATATGGCTTTGGATCTC
>CAJXBM010000049.1:0-11903 GCA_913051185.1 uncultured Chloroflexota bacterium
ACGGCCCACATGGCGTCCGTATCGTTTACACCATTCATGATACCAAACGCACCCATGGTCTCGTATTCAGGTCGATGAGTATGTAATGGAAACGCGAATTCACCTCGATCTGAGCCATCAACTGACTCAGCACCACACGCAACTGGACAATGCCAGCATGCATATTTCTTCTCCTTTGACTCATTCATAACAGGGCCATTGAGATTTTCCATTGAAAATTCATTAACCAAATCCACTACACCTACCCCACCCCAGTTCAAAACTGGCGCATCACCAGAAATCGCGGAATTTGCTGTGATACCGGTCGTCCCGAAAGTTGTGAAAAACTGCTTAGTTGCTTGGTTGAATCCATCCAAACTAGATCTAACAGTCTTGATGACTTCTGGGCTCTGTGACATTATTTTCTTCGTAGGTTTGGCTACAACTGCCTTCAAATTCTTTGAACCCATCACTGCACCAACACCTGATCGAGCGGCTAATCTCCCACGCTCATTACAAACACCAGCCATAATACTCATGTTTTCACCAGCAGGTCCAATTAGGGCAACACTTATCTTCTTACCCAAATCCTCTTTCATCTGATCTTCAACTTCGATCGCAAGCCCACCCCAATATTCCGAGGCATCTCTAATCTCCGGTGTCTCACCTTCTTCGATATATATATATACCGGCTTCTCAGACTTGCCATATACCAATACTGCGTCATAACCGGTGAATTTAAGCATTGGCCCAAAATCGCCCCCGCAATTTGCGTCTCCCCAACCACCATTCTTAGGTGATTTACACACCACACTAAAACGCTGACCAAAAAGAGGTGTGCCTGTCAACAAACCTGGCATGAAACCTATAACGTTATCAGGTCCCAACGGATCTGCTCCGGCGGGAATCCGATCAAACAATAGACGGGCCCCAAGACCATATCCACCTAAAAGTGACCGATAAACATCTTCAGATATTACCTCTTCTTCAATTTCATTCTTAGTCAAATTCACATTTAAAATTTTTCCATTAAACGCCACATCGGACATAGAAGGACCTCCTCGCTATTCTTCATAGACTTATCTCACGTCAATAAGCACACGTACAAACGTCAGGTTAACACGTTAGGTGACGTTAAGCAGCCAAAATGGAAGTATTTAGAAATTCTCTGAAGGAGACTTGCACCCTAAGGCAAAACCTGTCTAGGATCACAAGTAGTGGGTACTAATCTGAATCCGCTGTAACCAATTCATATATCTTTTAGAAATATATTGGATTCCATTCCACCGAAGAAAATACTTCAAAAAATCGGAATTTAAAATACTTACTCTAAAGATATTTGTTCGTATTCAATCTGAATTAAATCAGTTAGTGATGAGTGAGAAATATTATGACAACTACCGAAGACACTACCTCTTCATCTTCCAGGGATTTTTCGTCTAAGTCACCCCAAAGGCCTAGGCGGAAATCGAGACGTAGAGGTGGCGGAGATGAAAATCGAGGAAATGGATCCAAAGCGAATCAATGGGATCCTTCCTCCAATATGCCAGAAATAGATGAAAATATCCCGTCAATCAACATCTCGGAGCTGCAATTACAGCCTAGAAACTCACTAATCGAAATAGCTGAAAAGCAATTCGAAATTGAAACTGCATCCGGTCTTCCCAAGCAAGATTTAATTCTAGGGATTTTAGAAAAGCAATCTGAAAAGCTTGGAGCAATTTTTTCTTCCGGAATTCTAGCCGTCGTCGATGATGGATTTGGATTCCTACGAGGCGAGCGACTTCTCCCAGGCCCCAATGATATTTACGTTTCACAGGGACTAGTAAAACGACACGGATTACGAAATGGTGACTTAGTATCTGGTCAGGTGCGCCAACCACGTGGTGGAGATAAATACTACGGACTTATGAGCGTCACAGACGTAAATCATATGGACCCACAAAAGGCTGCGCTCCGACCAGACTTTGATGCACTAACTGCCATATTCCCTGATGATATGTTCCATTTAGAATCCAGCGCCGGAGAAATAAGCCAACGAATGATTGACTTATTTTCACCAGTTGGAAAAGGTCAGCGAGGCCTGATTGTTTCCCCACCAAAGGCTGGAAAAACCTTATTGTTGAAGTCAATAGCTAACGGCATTATGGAAAACTATCCCGAATGCGTGCTAATGGTTGTTCTCATCGGAGAGCGCCCAGAAGAAGTAACAGATATGCGACGCTCAGTAACTGGCACCGGCGGCGAACAACGAGGTTTGGTGTATGCGTCGACTTTCGACGAACCCGTGGACGATCATACGCGTGTTGCAGAAGCTGCCCTCGAACAGGCCCGACGCCTCGTTGAAGGAGGGCAAGACGTCGTCATTCTGATGGATTCGCTTACCCGCCTTGCTCGTGCTTATAACACCGCGATCCCTAACTCTGGTCGAACGTTATCAGGTGGAATGGATCCAGTTGCACTATATCCGCCTAAAAGATTTTTTGGATCTGCCCGAAACACCGAAGAAGCAGCATCACTAACAATCATTGCAACATGCCTCGTAGAAACCGGTTCCCGCATGGATGAAGTGATATTCGAGGAATTTAAAGGCACTGGAAACATGGAGCTGAGGCTAGCCCGAAAGCTTGCCGAAAAACAAGTGTTTCCGGCGATTGATGTGTTGGCCTCGTCAACCCGACGAGATGACCTACTGTTTACTGAGGAAGAGAAAGGTCAAATCTGGTTACTTCGCAGAATGGCTGCAATGCTGGAAGAAGACTCGCATGATGCTGCTGAAAGAGTCATCGAACGACTTGGTAAAACTGAAAACAACGGTGAGTTCTTAGGCACGTTAAAGACAGATCTAGGTCAACTCTGAAATTTGGTACCAAGCATCAGATGAATATACTGCAGAATACTAACCCGAATTGATTGCGTCTTTCACCTTCCCTAAAATAAAGTAAGGATCATTACAAAAATCAAGTATTAGATTTGCAATGAAAAAAATTAAACGAATTGACTTTATAAAACGTTTAGGGTTATTCGCAAGTCTAGCGATGGCCACACCAGTTGCCTTATTTATCAGAAACGAAGAAGCGCGATCGTCTGAGACTGAGTCAAAACAGTTCGAAATACCCCAATACGCTGAGAGTCATTTACCACGGGTGGCCGATAACCAATATTTTTTAGACCGTCAGCTTGGACTTCGCTCGAATGAAAAAGATAATGATCTGACAACTACAGAAGATACCAGCGCAGATTCGTTACGTCCGAGAGAAACAGCTATCTATTCTGATTCACCAGATGGATTGCAGCAAGAGTTAGATTCAAGCGGAATAAATTCTGCTTCAGTCGCGACCGAACAAATTCTTCCCATTTCTTACGAATATATAATTCGGCCTGGTGATAATTTAACTGCCATTTCAAAGGAAGCGAATATTGACCTTGATTATATTATTTGGAATAACGTAGGTGTCAGCACCCCCGACAGAATTTATCCAGGCGTGCTACTTAGAATACCTAGTGTCCCTGGTATCATTCACGCGGTCCGATATGGAGAAAATCTAACTGAAATAGCTGAACGATATGGCTCGCCGATGGCCGACATTATTAATTTCAAAGGCAATCAAATTGAGAGTCCTGACAATATTCCTGTTGGTAAAGAAATACTTGTGCCAGGTGGAAGAAAAAGTATAAACGTCACTGCGTGGGACGGATCGCTCACTACTCTAGATTGGAACTGGCCAGTTACCTCACGATATATAACGTCGAAAATGGACTGGAGACACCCATTAGGAATCGACATAGGAACGCAAAACTGGGACGAAGTATATGCGGCACGTGACGGAATAATTGCATTTGCTGGAGGTGATGCAAGATATTCTTACGGATATTACATCATTGTGGACCACGGATACGGTTATGAATCTCTATATGCGCATTTGGCCAGAAATAGTCGTGGGTACGCAGCGTTCAACGTCCGAGTGGGTGAACGCGTATCTGCAGGAGATCTAATCGCTTGGATTGGAATGACCGGTAGAACTACAGGCCCACATATACACTTTGAAATATCAAGATATAACAATCGAACAGATCCGTTAGGCGTATTACCAAACACTTAACTCAATCGACTCTGGCACCCTCAAATCTCCAAAATCTAAAAATTCTGCGTGCAAATGTCTTCAAACGCCACAATACTAACGCGTTCCTGATTGAACGGTAAGTTATAGCAAAATCTACTAGTTCTTCGCCATCAGTAGCTAAATTCCGTCCGGAATAAAGTGCACGTGAATATGCCTCAGCAAATTCTTGAATTGAGCTGTCGACAAGATTTAAAAATGATAGATAATTTGCCGTTTCTATCGCAGTCAATCTCTCACGGGGTTGAGCCCTGGTAACCTTTAACCAGAACTCTAATTTCTTCCACGTAACAATAGGCTGTTGGTAATTTTCGAATTGCCGTAACCAAAAGAATCTTAGGATTAACGCAACAATCGAAATAAAAGAAAGTATTAACATCAGACTTCGAAAAACAACTCCTAATAAAAATTCCGTTACAACATTTCGATCGTCTAGTTGAAATGCGTTCTCAATTTCGTTTTCAATCTCTAGCTCATTGAACATATCAAGCAACTCCGCATCGTCATACATAAAAGAACTCGACGATCCCATACTTCTATTTGCCAGCAAATTTTCATCATTCTTGTTCTGATCGGATCTCAATACCAAATCTCGTGTAGGGGTTGGATTGAAATCTATCCAACCAAGATTCTCAAAATATACCTGAGGCCAAGCCCAGGCCTGCTTGTCGCTTAACTCAAAATTCTTAGTCGTTGAATTGAAGGATGAATCATCAAGAACAAAACCTACTGTGATTCGGGCTGGTATCTCAATAGTTCGGAGCAAGATAACCATTGCACTGGCGAAGTGATCGAAATGTCCCTGTCGAGTTTCAAATAAAAATACACTGACGACGTCCGAACGAGGATTAATCTTCGCCCCAGATAGAGAGAAGGAGTAATTAGATCGGAGATGATCCTCTATCCGCCGAGTTGCTTCATAAGGTGTATTCGAACCATTAGTGATTACCCGGGCCAGCTCACTAATATTCTCATATGAATCTTCGGGAACTTGAGTATAAGCTGCTGCTATCCCTTCAGGAAAAAACCATTTACTGCTCTGTAAAGATGCGATTGATGCAAAAGACTCAGCACCAACTGTCTGATAATTTTCACCTACTTTTAGTCGCTTAACAGGTGACAGACCAATACTTGAGTAACCTGGTCCTATCAGGATGTTTGAGGGCCGACCTGAGGCGAGTGGCTCGCCAGCGGTAAGAAGTCTTTTGGCTGATGAGAACGTAGTCCGAGTATTCACAATCACTTCCACCGGCTGACGCCGTTCATTTCGTGACTCCACAGTACCAAACTGAGCTGCAGCAATACCTAATTCATCAAATTCCTGCAAGGCAACTTGGGAAATAGTCCAACCTTGGCCGGTGTATAGATCGTATGAGGCGCCCCGCAATAACTCTACCTCAGCGGCATTAACCTCAAGTAAAATTTCCGAGTCAAGTATATGTGTTGACCTTATGGGAAAATTTCGACCGAAAGAGTGCACTCCGGCTGAACCTTTACCCCCAACTCCCAAAAACAAACGCCCCCATGATTCAGCATTATCTGCAGCTGGTGACAGCACCTCTCCAAGTGCCGATGTTAAAGGTTTCCAGTTATTGGCCGACGGTATAACCCAGGCAAAAGTCACAAGACTGAATGCGATTGCCATAGCGCATAACATAACTTCTGCAGACATAAGTTCAGGTGGCCGTGTCCCCTCGATTTCCCAGCGTGCAGAAGATTTAAGAAAATAAACCCATACGATCAAAAGAATAGATGCAATCAAATATAAAACGAAAGCAAATACTGGCTGGCCTGGTAGATAAGAAATATTTGTTAAGAGCGTGAAACCACCAGGAATCAGAGCCAACCATGGATTTTTCAGACGACTGGTAGACCATACAGCTATGAACGTGAGAAAACCAACTAACAATACTAAAAGGAAAATAAAAGGCAACGGATCGGTTGAGATACCCCCCGTAGCAAGTGCCTGCACCCAATCCCACAGTCGGATCAGTGTTTGTACGTATCTCTCTCCAAAACCAGTATTCAGCGACTCAGATGTATCCACAGAAAACGCGGTAATAAAAAACGTGCTGCCGACTATCGGCAACAATCCATAGGCTAAGGAAAGAATCAGGCCCTTTGCTAACCGAACAACAAAACTCACGAGCAAGAAAGAAAATCCTAATGGAATAAATAGTGAAGGCATGCTCGAAACCCAATTCGCCGACTCCAACGAAGAAATCACTGGAAACAAGAGAAATAAAGTTAAAGCGTATGTAACGAAACTCTTCTGATTGATTGACCATCGCGATCTGTCGCTTAACGGGACTGATGGCGTGACACTGTCAAGCTTTTGCTTAGATTTCAGCCGCCATCTAGGTCCCTGGCTTGGCCTATTAAAATAATTCACTGGAAGGTAATCTCACGACCGGCCGACAAGACATCAGAAAGAGCATCTCCTCGGGCAAGACCATATGTATATATCTGACCTGCAGCAAGTACTCTTTTCAACAAATCTTGGGTACCTTCTTCGCCACCAAATGACTCACTGTCAATCAATATTGCGGCCGCATTAATTCCCCTGCCTCTGAATTTAGCCAGCTTACGAGCCCACAGTGCATCAGAACTTGCACTTATACAAACCACTGTGGTGTGTCTACTAAATCTTCTCATCTCTCTGTTTAAAAGTGCTCCCATTTCAACCTCACCACTCGCTTCAGCCAAGGCAAGAGACTCCATAGCTAAACCCAAATGAGAACTACTTCGGTCAGGTTGGAGAATAACGTCAGTGGCACCAGACATAATCAGTCCAACTGAACGTTTCTGCAGAATCATAGACTTGAAGATGGCTGCAGTTGTAATAATTGCTAGTTCCGAAGCGCTTTCAGCTTCTGACCCAATATCAACGTCTTTCGATAAGTCTAAAATAATCCATATGTCCGATGATGGGTCCAAATCAAATAATTTAACCATCGGCTTTCCAGTTCTCGCGGTAGCTGGCCAATGAAAGCGATTAGTGGAATCTCCCGTAACATATTCACGAACACCAGATACGTTAGGCGTCACCTGTGAAGTAGGTTTACGAATTTTACCTTCTGACTGAAGGCTAGCCGGAGGTAAATAGAAATTCGGTATGTCTGGGGGATCTGGATAAACCAAAACTTCAATCTCGTTGCCAAAATATATCGTGCGCTTGAAAAATCCAAATGGATCGCTAACTCGAATGCTTACCGGACCAAACTTATATAACCCACGACGTGAGAGCTGCAATCTATAATCCCAGCCATGAACTCCTTTCGATGACAGTGTAAATATGCGCTTGGATAGATCGGAACTTGGTCTGGAACTGTCCTGAACTTCTAACCAAATTTTCGGAATCCAGCTGGTAGACCGAACGGTTATATTAGTACTTAAATAGCCACCCTGAGCGAGCCGAGAATTCCCCCTGGATATATCAACTTCCAGATTTTTTGACATCGACCGCGTCCAAAGCCATAAAACGGGTAGAGCTATAAAAATAAGATATGTGAGTCGAAATAATGTCCAAAATCCGGTAGCATAGGCAATCAATAAACACAGAAGTCCAATAATTAATGCCAAAAATGGATCACTGTGACTTTTGATAATCCGCAAAATAACTTTGTTCATTAAATATTTATAGCCTACGCGCCCTGCCTTGATTGAACACCCGGTACAGCTGTGGCTTCAATGATCTGAGATATGACCTCATTAGCCGTCATATTACCCAATTCACTCGCTGGATTAATTATCAAGCGGTGAGCAAGCACCGAATGGGCCAATTTGTTAACATCATCCGGTTCAACAAAATCCCGACCACTCAGTAAGGCATAAGATTGTGCACATCTGAGAAGTCCAAGAGACCCACGAGGCGATGAACCTAAATACACGGCCGCGTGCATTCGTGTCCCATTAACAATAGACACAATATATTGTTTTACCAATGAATCTACATAAATGTTATTAACTCCTGCTTTCAATGCAGACAAATCGTTTGTATCAGCAACCGCTCCGAGCTCATCTATCGGATGCACTCGTTGTTGCCCATCCATAATCAACACCTCATCCGTTGGGTCGGGATATCCAAGCTGAATTCGCATCAAAAAACGATCTAGTTGAGCTTCTGGAAGTGGAAAAGTACCCTCATACTCAATTGGATTTTGAGTGGCAATAACCATATGTGGATCTGCAAGCCGATGACTGACACCATCTACCGTGACCTGCCCTTCTTCCATAGCCTCCAATAAGGCAGATTGAGTCTTTGGAGTCGCCCTATTCACCTCATCAGCCAATACAATCTGTGACAATATAGGTCCGGGTCTAAAACGAAATTCGCCCGTTTCTTGCAGGAAAACAGATACGCCTGTGACATCGGTTGGCAGTAGGTCAGGGGTAAATTGAATTCGAGAAAACTCACATCCTAATGAACTTGCAAGTGATCTTGCCAGCATTGTTTTCCCTACACCGGGTACATCCTCCACTAGAAGATGTCCGCCAGACATAAGAGCAATAAGAGCAAGTTGTATCTGTTGATTCTTCCCAATAATAACTTTATTCATATTATCTAGAATCTTCTCAGCGATATCGATAGGTAACGTCATTATCAGATCTCTCTCTAGTTATGCGACTTATAAAATTACTTAGTGCAGGTCATTGAGACTTAGTCCCGACTCTAACCACTTTACCGGATCTGTTGGAGTTCCATAAACCAAAACTTCCCAGTGAAGATGAGGACCAGTGGAGAATCCAGTGGATCCGACCTCGCCAATATATTCGCCTGCATTTATCCATGCCCCAACGGGCGAATACACCTTTGATAAATGATGATATCCGCTGAAGACACCACTGCCATGATCGATTACTACACTCGTCCCTCGTACCGGCATTGTTGCCGAGTAAATAACATAGCCACCAGCGGATGCACTCACTATGGTTCCTTTCGGAGCAGCAAAATCAACCCCGGAGTGAGAGTTACTTGGGGGACCATTTTCATAGGCGCGCATATCTCCGAAAAAAGTGCTTACCTCGCCGACCACAGGAATCTGCATGAATTCGGACGTGAAACGATGAGCCGAATAAGTTTTTGTTTGTTGTCGCCGTAAGTCAGCCTCTTCAGCGTAACTTGTGCCATCAGTCGCAATTCGAATCATTTCCTGGGTGCGGTAAATCCGATCGACCTTAACCGGCCTCACTAGAATTTCTAAAGGTATAACTTCGGTCACCCGCCAATTAATTCCAGTAATCGAGAGTTCAATCATGACCGCACCACCTTGTTGTTCAATTGGTACAGCTACTTGCGAAGATAGAAGGTCATTACCAATCAATAAAAGGGGGGTCGACTTACCAAATATTTTTATAGAGCCTAATAAACCACCATCACTGTAAACTACTGCTTTGAAACTATCTCCAGCATATACTTGCTTAGGAAGCTCTATAACCTCCATATTAGACTGTTGTACAACAGCTTCAACAAGCTCAACTTGAGAATTATTTTCCATTACTGCAACAAATTTTGAACCCTCAGACCCATCTGAGGAACTGCAACTGATAGTAAGCAAAAACAGAATAAGAGCCAAAAAGACCCGTTGAGTTGTCATCAAAACTTCCTAGTCAGCATCAAGGCACACCATTGATCTCTGCTGACATTTGCGTAAAGTTCGAAGCCTGCTTCAGTACCAACGGCGACAAGTTCATCCACTGCGGTAGGTCCAAAACCGCTGATAATTAATTGCCCTCCCAATTTTATGGAACAACTGAAATTATGCATCATACTTACGAGAGCGGTATGCGAAATATTAGCAACTATAAGATCGGCCTGATTAGACGTATTAAAAAAAATCTTTGACAATTTCTTAGAAAAATCAAATATCTCGTAGGCAAGCAAATCTGAAACACAATTCAAGCGTGCGTTTGCTTTGGCTATTTCAATTGATTCACAATCGATATCGTAGCCTCGAACCTGACCCGCACCTAACAGTGCTGCAGCGATTGAAAGAATTCCTGAACCGGTCCCAACATCAATCACTGTCAAGGCTCTCGTCTGATTAGAGAGATTACGCTCCAATAACTCCAGACACAGTTGCGTGGTGGCATGCAGACCACTTCCGAAGGCAAATCCTGGGTCCAAAATCATTTCAATCTGATCAGGCACTGCTTCCTCACTTATCCAGCTTGGCCGCAGTCTTAACCTCCCGAATCGTTGAACTGAAAAAAATTTTCTCCACTCATTTGAAAAATCTCTGTCCTCTATATATTCATATCGAATACGCGGTGGCGACTTGCGAAGGGCTAGACGATTCAAGCGTCTTCTGAACAAGGCTCGATCGCTCCGCTGAAATGGAGCTTCAAAAGTAGCTACAACAAGATGCAAGTCGGTCTGTGACTCTATATAAGTGCCAAGGTCCCATCCGTCAGTCACAAAAGGCGTCTTAACAAATACCCCGATTGCCCCAAGTCCGTATGCACAATCGATTATTAGTTCAACGTCATCTGAATGGCTCTTAACCTCTGCTTCGACCCACATACCTTCGAAGCATTAGCCTCCGAAAGCCGATTTAATTCGATCAAACATAGATTCCTCACTTTGTGGCTTATGGTCTTCTGTCAAAGACTTTCCAAATTCACGAATAATACTTTCCTGTTCAGTTGATAGTCGGGTGGGAGTCATTACCCTGATTTGCAAATATAAATCTCCTCGGCCTCTGCCTCGGACATCGGGAACGCCTTCTCCTCTTAAGACTCGACGATCTCCTGACTGGGTCCCAGGTTCTATCGCTAATTTCTTTATCGACCCATCCAAAGTATTAACCTCAAGCTCCGTACCGAGCATCGCCTCCACAATATTCAATTCGCATTCAGTTACTAAATCTCGGCCATAACGCAAAAATTTTGAATGCTCTTTGATTCGAATCTCAGCATATAAACTCCCAGCCTCTGCTCCACGCGCACCTTGATCACCCTCACCTCTTATACGAAGTGTCTCACCGTTATCAATGCCAGCAGGTATCGATATTGATCGCTCAACGTCCGACTCAGTTAATCCTCTGCCTCTACATGATTTACAAGCGTTGCGTACCTTTGTGCCTTCACCTTGACAAATATTACATACTGTCACGTTCACAAACTGCCCAAATAGCGATCTTTGAACCTGCCTTAACTCTCCAGTTCCTGAGCACTCGTCACATTTGGGTCTCTCAGCTGCATCAGCTTCTCCTGTCCCCCTGCAGGGTTGACATCGAACAACTCTAGAAAAATTGAGCGGGTATTCAATGCCCAACAAAACATCTTCAAGATTTATTTCGATAGTAGTTCTTAAATCTGAACCCTGTTGGGGTCCTGCCCGACGAGCTCCAGTGGACCGGAAAAATGAGTCGAATATATCTCCAAACCCACCAAACCCACCACCATCAAAGCCTTGTGCACCAGCGTTACCTATACCCGCATGCCCAAATTGATCGTATCGACCCCGCTTCTCAGGATCCGACAACACTTCATAGGCGGTTGAGACTTCCTTAAATCTCTCTTCTGCGCCCTCCGATTTATTTACATCTGGATGAAATTCCTTCGCTAGAAGTCGATAGGCTTTCTTGATGTCGCTAGAGGATGCTTCACGACCGACTCCAAGTGTCTCGTAAAGATCAGGAGCAGCTGCCATATGTTGTCAATCCTCTAAAAATCATACTCATTTGAACTTCAATTTAATGTAGAAACCTAAACCTCTCGGAACTCGCCCTCAATCGTGTCGTCACTAGCTTCAGTCTGATCGCTCGCAGAGGTTGTACCCTCGTCGGACCCTGGTGCATT
>CAJXBM010000050.1:0-11671 GCA_913051185.1 uncultured Chloroflexota bacterium
CCGCAGTCGTAGCAGCATCCAACAGCAAATACATCTCTGGAAATAACTTACTTCTTACCGGTTGATGCAACACATCTTGGAAAGCTTCTTGTAATAATTCATATCGTTTTTCATAGAACGCGGCAACAAGAAGCCCTACTCTACTCATATTATGAACTGTGTCCGTGATACTCACTAATTCGGGAATAATTTCCCTCGACTCGTCAGTAGGCATAGAAAACTCAGGTATCAGCATAACAACGTCTAGATCATCGGCATATTGCAGCGAGAGATGCGTCAATTCCGCACTCTTGGAGTCAGGAATCACCAGCTGAATACCACCATAAAAAGCGGGATATAAGTTATCAGCATGACCTTCCAAATCAAGTGCGATGGCAAATAGCTCATCGTCTTCCGCTTTGCGTCCTAGGGCCTCTGCTGATGCGATCACACCAGCAGAACGTGCCATTGCTGAAGTCCCTAGTCCACTGCCAACTGGCATGTCCCCTGTATAAACGACTGATAACGATGTATCCGACTCACCCATCACCGATAATCCATATCGGGCGGCCTCAGATGCCATCGAACTTATTACCTGGGCTGAAGATGAGTGATTGCTTCGATCACTAGTTTCAATCCCTGACCCAAATGTGAATTCAAACTCAGCAAACCAATCCAAAGCCATACCAAGACAGTCAAACCCCGAGCCCATATTTCCCGAGCTTGCCGGTGCTTTAACCACTATCTTAGAGTTAATCATTAGCCTCCGATTAGCCTACTAGAATCCTTCGGACTCTTTAAGAAAGCATCCCTATCACTAGCCCTAGCAGCTTATCTATGACGCTGGGAGTCTCTCAAATATACTAGCTATTCCTTGACCTCCACCAATACAAAGTGAAACTAGACCATACTTCCCCTCTGTACGTTCAAGTTCATGCATCGCCTTCACAACTAAGATAGTTCCAGTCGCGCCCACCGGATGCCCGAGAGCAATTGCACCACCATTAGGATTTGTTTTCTCTACTGGAAGGTCTAACGCCGTTGAGCAAGCCGCAGCCACTGAAGCAAATGCTTCGTTAAGTTCGATAACATCCATATCGTCAACCGAAAGCTCCGCCTTACCAAGTACTTTTCTGATAGCTGGAATTGGTCCAGAACCCATTATTTTCCAGTCAACACCAGATTCAGCTCGAGCTACCATTCTAAGCCTCGGAGTTAATCCGAGTTCAGCAGCCTTCTTAGCTGTTGTAACCACCACCGCTGCAGCACCGTCGTTTATTCCTGAAGAATTACCAGCTGTAACAGAGCCGTCAGGTTTGAAAGCTGGTCGTAACCCCCCAAGTGTATCAATGGTGGTTTCGCGCGGATGCTCATCTGTGTCAAAAACAGACATTTTTCGACCTTGCTTTACCTCAATCGGATGAATTTGATCTGAAAATCTTCCATCTGCGATAGCTGCGGCCGCACGCGCTTGTGAGCGTAAAGCATATTCATCCTGCAAAGATCTTGAAACCTCAAATTGCTCCGCCAAATTTTCGGCGGTGATACCCATCGGATAATTTTCAAATGGGTCTGTCACTAAATCCTGAGTGCCATCTTCAAGAGCACCATCGCCATACCTGTAACCATAGCGAGCCTTGCGGACGTAGTATGGCATTAATGACATATTCTCAGCTCCACCTGCCACTACTATTTCTGCGTCACCCGTTTCGATCCAACGCGCTGCTGTATTGATTGCCTCCAACCCTGAACCACATATCCTGTTAACTGTGTAAGCGGGCGTCTCAATAGGAAGTCCTGCCTTAATTGAAGCATGTCTAGCAATGTATCCATCTTCGGCTACTTGGCCAACACAGCCCAATACGACCTGATCAATCTGATCAGGCATTAACTGTGCTCGCACCACACTCTCTTTGATTACGTGAGCCGCTAGATCAGACGCAGGAGTTTCACTTAATGCACCCCCAAACGTTCCTATTGCCGTTCGGCACCCACTAATTATTACTATGTCGTCCATCATTCCCCCCGACAAACAAATTGAATTTATTACTTAAGTTCCGCCTAAAAACCCATTATATATCGAAAACTAAATTTTGAAGCGACCACTATTATTTGGATCTCAAGTAAAAAGTCACTCGATCAAAAGCTAAGCGCGTCAATTCATCTGGCGTCATGTTAGCATCCAATACCATCCACCGACTCTCATCTTTAGCTGCCATTTCAAGGTAGCCAGAGCGAACCCGATCGTGAAAATCCAGCGACTCAAAATCAAGATAGTTGTTACCTCCTATGCGCTCAGAATCACCAAACAAATTCATCTGATCCTCTATCCCATGACGACGTAGACCTTCTCGAGGATCTAAATCCAAAAGATAGGTTATCGAAGGCATCAATCCATTTGTCGTTAAATTGACAGCTTTGTCTATTAGTTCATAGCTCAAACCACGACCATAGTGCTGATACGCAAAAGTGGAATCGACATAACGGTCACAGATAACAATCTTTCCGACGTCCAATGCCGGCTGTATAACCTCTGTAATAAGTTGAGAACGAGCTGCCGAAAAGACAAGTAATTCTGTCCTTGCGTCAGGACTATTAAAAGTATCGTCGCGCTTGTCTTGGTCGGCATTGTCAAATAATGCGTCTCTCAAACGTTCGCCTAAAACCGTTCCACCAGGCTCTCGACATATTGTCACTTCCAAACCCAATCCCGTTAACTTTTTACCGAGGGTACGGCTCAGGGAACTCTTGCCAGTACCTTCCCCACCTTCGAGACTCAAAAACAGGCCTTTAGCTTTAGTAAACGTATCGCTCATGACCATACAACCACACGTTTGTAGGGCTCTCGACCCTTTGACGCAGACCTTAGACCGTGCCGCTCCACCAATTCGTGTTGCAATCTACGAATGTACGAATTCTGTGGCGATAGCTCCACCTGCCCGCCGCCATACATACGGATGGAAGTAGACGCCTCTTCAGTCTCCTCCAAAGCTTGGTTGGTTAGATCATCCGTCCGCGGATTAGTATCTGTTATTTGCAACAACTGGCGCTCCATCTGGTGCTGAGTATTGTTTCTTAAAACGTATATTGGAATTCCAATATTCTCAGCGGCTTTAAGGGGACCTGATCGTCTTCGATAATACGGTCGCAAGGTCATAATCGCACTGGCCTCATTCAAAGAATCCACAACGATTGCATTCGACTTCGTAACTTGGATAGCTTTCTCAAGTCTCGCTCGCGAAACTCCAAAAGGCAGTAATCTTTGCGTTGGTTCATCTTTTGACCCGGGTATATCTCTTTCTATCGAGGATTGGGGATCCTCAAGAATTATCGGATCAAGAACAGAATCTAAAACTAATTCCTGAGCCGATTCTATGACTCCCGTCTGATCCACTTGCCGTAATTCAGCTCGTACATCTTCTCCTCGCAAGAGCTTATCAACAGTCTGAGCGACATCACCATGAATTGCGTATTCATAGAAAGAATTGATCTCAACCAATGATTCAAATGTCGGTGAATTTCGCCGCTCTAGCACTGTTTTCTGGGTGTTACGACGCCGAGCTTCCTCATCTGACAACGTAACCGACTCAATTCCACCTATAAGATCGGATAATGTTGGATTTTTCATTAAATTTATGAGCTGTGTACCATGTGCCGTAGCTATTAGCGTGACTCCGCGTTCGGCAATAGTCCTCGCAGCCTCGGCCTCAGCAGAACTACCAATCTCGTCGATGACTATAACCTCGGGCGTGTGATTTTCTACCGCTTCAATCATCACTTGATGTTGTGATTGAGGTTTGGGGACCTGCATGCGACGAGCTGATCCTATCCCTGGATGAGGGATATCACCATCACCACCAATCTCGTTAGACGTATCCACTATTACCACACGTTTAGATAATTCATCGGCATACGTTCGCGCTATGTCACGCAACATGGTTGTTTTTCCCACACCAGGCGGGCCGAGTAGCAAAACACTACTCCCTAGCTCAATTAAGTCACTCAGTGCCTTTCCGGAGCCGCCTATAGATCTTCCAACTCTACATGTAAGACCGACAATGACTCCACCTCGATTTCTCAAAGCTGAAATCCGATGAAGCGTTCTGGGGATTCCTGCCCTATTGTCTGAACCGAATTCCGATAACTGCGCTATGGTTCCAGCGATTTCTTGCTCTGTGACTGGGCCGTGTTCAATCAGTTCTTCATGATCGACAAAACGGACAATTGGGGACCTACCGAGATCAAGTACAATTTCAACCAAATTAGCTAAGTTTTTTAGCCGAACAAATGCGGCTATTCTTTCGGGTATTATCTTTACTAATAATTCAATCTCTGCAATTTGTTCTCGTTCGCCTAAGGACAAGTCCGCATTCCTCTACTCTGTCTCATATCAATGCAATTGCTCAAGCCAAGCGTCGACATTACCGTTTCGTAAATCAAGAAATCCAATCGTACCTAACTGAGTCTGCAAATTTCTTGGGAAAGTAGGTGAGCCCGAGTTTATTATCAGTACCTCATCCCACTGAACTACAACTGGGACATGTGTGTCACCCGCCACAACTATATCAACTGGTCCCTCAAAGTGTCTGTCCATTCTTTCCTCGATAGACGACAAATGAGCATAGGGTCTATCAGGAAAATCGTGAGTCATTCCTATTCGTTTATCGCCAACCACAATTGATTGGTTATAGGGTAATCGTGCATCAACCGGAGCAACCTCACGTCCACTCGACCCGTCATCACCATTTCCGCATACTCCAAGAACTCTCGTAGCAGATCTGCTCTCAAAATAATCTAAGACTGCTATATCGTGCATATCTCCAGCATGTAAAATAAGATCCACTCCTCTAAGGGCTTCATATGCTTCATCAAAAACATCAAATCTTGCCTCAGGAATATGAGTGTCAGAGACCAATCCGATTAACATCCCATTAGGGAATTCATCAGTAAAATCATGATAATCAAGCCATGAGCGTTGAGGTTGAATTGAAGTCATAATAAAACTATAAGGACATTTCGTCACTAAAGGTTACAATTGAGTTAAAGCAATAGAGGAGCATGCCATGTCAGCTAATTCGTCTAGTGAAAATAATGCGTCTACCGGTACTTGGACGGTCAAATCCGGTCTCGCACAAATGCTAAAAGGTGGGGTCATAATGGATGTTGTGACTGCTCAGCAGGCTGAAGTAGCTCAGGAATCTGGGGCAGTCGCTGTTATGGCACTGGAAAGAGTTCCATCCGATATTCGTAAGGATGGTGGTGTTGCGCGAATGAGTCATGTGAAGCTCATCAAGGAAATTCAAGCATCAGTCTCGATCCCTGTCATGGCTAAGGCTCGAATAGGACACTTTGTTGAAGCTCAAATACTGGAATCACTGGGTGTCGATTATATTGATGAATCGGAAGTCCTTACCGTAGCTGATGAAGATAATCACATTGATAAGTCTGACTTTTCGGTGCCTTTTGTATGCGGTGCAAGAAACCTTGGCGAAGCCTTGAGAAGAATTTCCGAAGGCGCAGCAATGATCCGAACGAAGGGGGAGGCCGGAACCGGAGATATAGTGGAAGCAGTTCGTCATTTAAGAACAATTAATGGCGAAATTCGAAAACTTTCCTCGATGGTGAAAGATGAGCTATTTACAGCTGCAAAAAATCTCCAAGTGCCAATAGAACTATTGAGTACTGTAGCTAATACAGGTAAGTTGCCTGTTGTTAATTTTTCAGCCGGTGGCGTGGCGAGTCCAGCTGATGCCGCATTGATGATGCAACTCGGTGCTGAAGGCGTGTTCGTTGGATCTGGAATATTTAAATCTGCTGCCGATATTACTAATGAAAGTGACCGCTTGAATCAGCAAAAGGCGATGGCGACAGCAATTGTGAAAGCTGTCACTTATTTCGAAGATCCACAAATACTTGCTGAAGTTTCTGAAGCAATCCCTGACAATGCGATGCGTGGACTTTCAGTAGCACAACTCCCAACAGAAGAACTCATGGCTGGGCGTGGCAATTAAATGTCCAAAAGACCTCTTGTAGGGGTGCTTGCCCTACAGGGAGATTTTCATGAACATGCAGCCTCCCTGTTAGAGGCTGGCGCCGAAGTTGCCGAGATCCGACATGCTGAGAGCCTGAAAAATATTCAAGGATTAATCATTCCTGGTGGTGAAAGTACAACCATCGCAAGATTACTAATCGCTTATAACTTAACGGCCCCAATACGTGAATACATCAGACAAGGACTCCCTACTTGGGGCACCTGTGCTGGAGCAATTCTATTAGCGAAAAATGCGCCTGATCTAGATCGTCCAACTATTGCTGTAATGGACATAACTGTGGAAAGAAATGCTTTCGGACCTCAAATAAATTCATTCGAAGAAGATATCCATGTTGCCGGCATAAGTGGGCCACCAATAAAAGCAATTCTCATTAGAGCACCAATCATTTCAGATGCTGGACCCGGAGTGAGTATTTTAGGCAAGCTCTCCGACGGATCGATCGTCGCAGTGAGAGAAAATAACTTACTTGCCACCTCATTCCATCCAGAATTGACTAATGATCACAGAATGCATGGATTGTTCGTAGAGATGGCGCGGAAGTACAACTAACAAGTCAAAATCTAGGAATAACGCCGAATAAAATCAAATGTATAAATCAATAACTAAGAGAATCACCCTCCCAGTATTAGGAATATTCGTTAGTCTATTGCTACTTGATACCTACGGTGAGTCCATCCTTCCGCTTTCTTTATTGTCATTCCTCTTTATGATATTGACATGTCTTAAGGTAATCGAATCGATCAATTCGGATAAATAAATTAAGCTATTTCTGAACTGCTGAGAATTTAATCAAATAAACTGCTGAACATAGAAAAGCCTGCAAATCCGTCTTGATCCACGCAGCGTAAAGGCCATCAACATGAAGATATCTCACCTAGGCCCGACAGGTACGTACACCGAAGCGGCTGCGCGGCTGTACTCTGATATAGCTGAACTAATTACATATCCAACTGTTCCAGAAGTAATACAAAGTGTGATAACTGATGACACAGATCTTGCTGTCTGTGCTTTTGAGAATTCTATAGCTGGAACGGTGTCGATAGAAACGATAGATCTACTCCTAAAACCTGACTTCCCTCTTAAAATTTATGGTGAAATTGTTCTTAAAATTCAACATGGTCTAATTGCTAAAGCTGGCACGGCAATTGAGTCAATTCAAACGGTTTATAGTCATCCGTCGGCCTTGGCTCAATGCCGAACTACGCTACAGAGAATACTCCCCAACGCAGCTCAAGTAGCATTGTCATCAACTACTGCTGCAGTCGAAGCTGCAATGACAAACGATGTGGGTGCTGCAATAGGGGGATCGACAGCAGCAGAACAATACGACGCCTCAATCCTGCTGCACGATATAGGAGACGAACAACAAAATGCAACTCGATTTTTAGTCTTATCAAAACAAACTATATTACCTACCGGAGACGATAAAACCACTCTAGTGTTCACAACTTCTGACGCGGAAGAATCAGGTTCACTCGTTAAGGTTTTGCAGCTCTTTGCCGAGAGAAAAATCAACCTTTCACGCATTGAGTCGAGGCCCACACGTCAACAACTTGGTACTTATGTTTTTTCTATTGATATACATGGTCACGAAAAAGACGAAGATGTGAGTCAAGCTTTGGCAGAAATTAGCAAACATACTTCTTGGGTTAACGTGTTAGGTTCATACCCAAGATGGACATAAGAAATCTAAATGTACCCAGGTACTTACCTAATGAAAAGAGCGATCAATGGATGTAATTGGAAAAAATATAGGTAATTCACTTGACCAGATGTACGAGGATATCAGTGCTCAAGCTTCTGTCAATGGTTACCACGAAATTTCTTTAGAAAGCTTTGAAGGTGGTACATTTTCTTCCGTTATCTGGGAAACTCAAAAGGTTAAAATTCGACTTCATATGGGAGTTCCCACCCATGCTATGCCCCGAGTTTTAGGAGTAGCCCTTCAACACGTGCGACAAAGACTAGATAAATTTCCCACCGTACAAAAAACTGACAGTGACGTTGTTGGTGGATCTCTAGTTAGAGACGCACTACGTGAACTAGTTCTTGCGCCTGAGGCTAACGAACAGCTCGCACACCTCAACTTAGACACCGAATGGGAAGATGAACAGCGACATCAAGGTCTGAAGCAACTTATTAAAGATGCACCTGAAGAATTTCAACATATTGGTGAGCCCGGGAATGCCTTCGCTTCCCTCCTCTACGCTCGATACTGCTTTGACCATCCTAAAATTATGTGGAAACAGTTAAAAAAACAATTCACTGATAAGTTGCCGGCTGCTGCTGAAAATGGTGAAAGTATCGCTGAGATCGTTGGTAAAAATGGATGGGCGACACCAGTCGCCGCATTCGAATCACTCCGTCTGACGCGCGAAGAATTAAATCTTGCCGCTTATGTAGCTATAGAAGATAGATTGAAGTCTGAGCTAGTCTAGCTTCGCTTAAGCTGCCGATTTTCTATACCAAGGAAGGAGATATTGTTCCCATTCGCTATACTGAGCTACGTAAGATATAAAGGTCCTACCTATATCTATCCGAGGTCGTACAGGGTCAGCATTCAGTCGCATTCCAGCCTGCAAAGGAGTCCTACCACCTTTTTTATGATTACACTTCGAACATGCAGTCGTTATATTCTCCCATTCGTGCTGACCACCTAGGCGACGAGGTACTACATGATCAAGAGTTAAATGCTGCGAATCTAATTTAATAGCACAGTACTGACATCTGTAACCATCTCTTGAAAATATTTCCTTGCGAGTAAGTCTTGGTCGAGGTATTGGGCGTTTAATATAGCTCTGCAACCTAATCACGGACGGCGTACTGAATAATTTACCGCCTGCACTTCGAATACCTTCATCACCCTGTTCGAGTAAATCTGCCCGCCCGGTTATCGTAAGTACAATAGCTCTGCGGACCGCACATACATGTAGCGGTTCATAGTTTTGATTGAGCACTAAAGTGGACAAGTTATTTATCGTCGTCAGATCTATCTCCTTCAAATAATTCGCTATAGTGTAACAATTATTTGATATTGAAATTATCATAATCGGCTCGCCAGTCGAGCAACTTTGATAATGGATCCTCAAACTCAGTTGGAAATCCGATCTCGATGAAACGGTATACTCCAAGCAACTCTCTTGCAAAATATGACTGATCCATACCTTGAATTAGCAGCGGATACGCAGGAAAACTTGACGCGGAGGTTAAAACTGCAATGATAAGTAAGGTAGAAGACACAAAACCAAGAATTCCACCCCCAAATCGATCAAGCCAACCAAGCATTAAAACTCTAGTGAAACTTCTCAGAACAAATCCAAATGTGTAGCCAAGCAGCAAAATCCCAAATGTGATAGACAAAAATGCGACCAGCTTCGTAGATACTTCATCATCAATAACTAGCAGCAGACTATCTGACAGATCTGAATACAGCTTTCCCGCAACGAATATACCCACTACCGCGCTTGATAGAACGGCAAGTTGCATAAGGATTCCCGAACGAAATGAGTTCCATGTTACAAGGCTGACGACCATCACAATACATGCGTCGAACCAGTTCATTTACGATTCACCTAATTTGCTTCTGCATTCTCGGGCTCTTGAATGCTCTGGACAGAAATCACAATATTACTATGCGGCCAGTGACGGATACGAACATAAGGTTTGGTATGCGACTGGAGCTCATGATAAGCGAAAGCAGAAATTTCGAATAATCTTTTGTCAATTAAAAGATAATAAACTTGACCAAACACCAGAAGACGACCCTTTTGCCACAGACGCGAAACTAGAGCCTCAGTAATAATAGGCTGACTGACGATATCTCTAACTACTGCAAATCCCTCAATGAATATAGCTACCGAAAATATACCCACAATAATCAAACCCACCGTAGTCTGGGGCAGAGAAAATATTAACCAAGCTAATAGTAAACAGCAGCACAACGACAAAGGAACAAATAGAGAAACTCTCATCCAGACAGATCGTCTGCTGGATTTTTCATCAGTAAATTGAAGGTATAGATCGTCAAGTGGTGAAATCTCATTTGGTCGACTCGTGAGCCATATATTCGTGGATTTAACAAAAGTGACAAAGGCCCCCGTAAACGACACCAACAACAAAAGATCTGAGTTTATCCCACGATTATCTACAAAATTCGTAAATGGTTCTCGTATTATTAAGCTGGCAGCTAAATACAGCGTGAACACCAAACACGCAAAACTCCAATAAAATAGTGAGCGTCGGTTCGGAGAATCAAAAGTTGGAGTCGCCACCTCAACTTTTTTATCACTAGTATCATTCTCGTATCTGAACATAATAGGCTACTCGCTCACATCCTCTATCTGTGGAATTAGTAATTCCATACCAATCGATAAATCATCACTGTTCCCAATAGAATTGGCTTCCCTTATCAACTGAGTATATTCATCTAGCGTCAGACCAGTAGGGAGAAACTGTTCCGCAATCGCATAAAGAGAATCTCCCGCTACGACAAGATATTTCTGATAGTCGGGTTGGGAGCTAGCCACACTTGCGCTAGATATGTCATTCAATGATTCACTGGTTGATATGGCAGAGACTGTATCTGTTGCGGTCGGTTCTGTCACACTGTTTGTCTGATTCTGTTCAGTCACGGGTTGACTTGGCACAGGTGTAACTAATTGAGTGACGACAGGTGCTGCCGGTCGCTGCTCCTCAGCGGGCTTTGAGGATACAACAATATTCAGATTGTCATACTGCTGTCCTGAATCTACTTCTAAGCTAAATCGGCTTAATGACAGTCGACTATCGCTATTCGATCGGTTATCCAAAAGCAATATAAAAAAAATAACTGTTAAAGATGCAACAGTAAAAAAAACAGCCGAGCTCATATGGCTTAACCCTAACCTCGGCTTTAATGTTGCACAATCATCACAGAATAAAGAACTGCCAGATGAGCCATCAACCTGGATAATTATTCCACAACGATGACACTCGAAAAAAGAATTATCTTCACGGGTCTGGGCGAGATTGTCTACATCCACATAAAAAGATTATCCTAGATCTCTGACTGCGGGCAACGACCCCGTCAAAGATCTAAAATATTTTTCGTCTATTTAACCTCAACTGACGCGCCCGCGGCCTCAAGCTGCTCTTTAATAGAATCAGCTTCTTCTTTATTAAGTCCATCCTTTACTACTCCAGGAGCTCCCTCGACGAATTCCTTCGCTTCTTTCAGCCCAAGGTCAGTTACGGCACGAACAGCTTTAATAACATCGATTTTCTTTTCACCAAAGCTTGCCAAAGTAACGCTTAGATTATCAGCATCAGCCGCTGCATCAGCGCCGCCGCCATCCACTGGAGCCGCTGCAACAGCTGCAACTGGAGCCGCTGCGGTAACACCAAACTCCTCTTCAATTGCATTATTCAAATCACGCAACTCTATAAGTGTCATCTCTTTGACAATTGTCATCACATCTTCAACGTGTCCCATATTTTTTCTCCTTACTTCTAAAAGTCTGAATCACTATTTCAAGACTTTTACTATTCTGATTTCTCTTCCGCAGCTACGTCTTCGGCTGCTGAGTCTTCTGCAACAACGTCTTCGGCTGCTGAGTCTTCTGCAACAACGTCTTCAGCTGCTGAGTCTTCTGCAACAACGT